>JAVSGI010000001.1 GCA_032334235.1 Paracoccaceae bacterium Fryx2 | reverse complement strand
CGCAAGCTCTATGGCGCGCGGAAGATCTGGCATGTTTTGCGACGGCAGGGTGAAGACGCCGCCCGCTGCACCGTGGAACGATTGATGCGCCATCTGGGCATCAGGGGCGTGGTCCGTGGCAAGAAGGTCATCACGACCAATCCTGACACGTCTCTGCCTTGCCCGGACGACAAGGTGAACCGGCTGTTCATGGCGGATCGGCCGAACAAGCTGTGGGTTTCAGATTTCACCTATGTGCCCACATGGTCCGGCACCGTCTACGTGGCCTTCGTCATCGACGTCTTTGCACGTCGTATTGTCGGTTGGCGCGTCTCGACATCGATGAAGACCCAGTTTGTGCTCGACGCGCTGGAGCAAGCGATCTGGCAAAGAAAGACGCCGGATAACAAGAGCTTGGTCCACCATTCGGACCGCGGATCACAATACCTGTCGATCAAATACACCGAACGCCTGGCCAAGGCCGAGATCGACCTTTCCGTTGGAACAGTTGGCGATGCCTATGACAACGCCTTGGCTGAATGCGTCATCGGCCTGTTCAAGACAGAGGTCATCAACCAGATCGGCCCCTGGAAATCAATGCGCGAGGTCGAATGGGAAACGCTGAAATGGATCGATTGGTATAACAACCGCCGCCTGCTTGGCCCAATCGGATACATCCCACCCGCAGAAGCAGAGGAGGCGTTCTATGCAAACCTGAACTCACTCGATATGGTCGCGTAGTCATTGAACAAACCACCCTCCGGTAAACCCGGGGCGGTTCAGGGGCGACAGACACGCACCGCAAGCAGGCGGCATGGCACGCGTCGCAAAGCGTCGTGCCCCACCCATCCCGGACCTGATGCCGCGACGGCACCCCGCAGTCCTCGCAGACAAGCAGCGATGCCCTCTCGGCAGCGGCAACCAGGGCTTTGACACGGCCTGGTGGCGGATATGCAGGACGCCGACGTGCTCGGCCGCATGCCAGACGCCAAACTGTTCCAGCCAATCTTCCCGGACCACCCGATCCAGCTGGACTGCCATCTCCTCGAGGATCGGATGCCAGCCAGGCCCGCACAGGAATCCGTGCGCCAGGCTCGACTGGCGCGGGTTCAGCGGCGGGCGGCCGAAGACCCTTGGAACGGTTGCGATGATCCGGAGGGATTCGGGATGGGCAGTGCGCTGCTGAGGCAAAGGCATGGGGTTCACCAGGGGTGACGGGACACTCCAAAGCAGCAGGCGCGAGGGCCTGGCTGGAGGGACGATTGCGGGATGGAAAAGGATCGGATGGCAGGCGGCAAGGCGCCGCCGGGGCGGCCTAGCCGGGTATTCGGCGCGAGGCGCCCATGGTGACGATCATGATCATGTCAGCCTGACTACACGGTCCCCGATGCGGAATCAAATGAAATCGCAAGAGGAAACCCTTCAATATATTGATAAGGCTCACTTTTTCGCACACCCGTCGTGCCGGTTTTCCTGAGGGTTTTCCGGCAGGTAGCCGAAAAGATCCCGGTTTTCGCAAATGTGCCGTCAGCGACGGCCGTCCCTACAGCGTCCCAACGTCTTGGCCGCCGAGCGCGGCGGTGCCATTGGTCGCCTTTCACCTGCGGTCCTGCTTCGCCGCGCCCAACCCACAGCTGATGGTGCGCAGGACCGCCTCCAGCGCCTTCTGACGCTGCCCCTGGTCCGCGAGGTCGGCAGCGGCGCGCCAGGACTGCGCCATCAGATGCCCCCGCGCGATCCGCCCGCACAGGAAGTCGACCGCCACAAGCACCGCCGGGCTGCGCGGGTCCCGGTCTGTGGCTGCGGCACCCCCCCGCTGCAGGGTGTGCAAGGCCGACGCCACTGCTTCTCGCGGCTCGATCTGCTCTGCCCAGTCGCCGCCGAATGCCACATTTGCGAGCTGTGTCTTGCGGTCCATGCCCCTGCGTTCTTCTGCCCATTGGCGGCGCTGGCTGCGGCCGGAAAACCGCTGTCTGGTGCCCCTGACCCGCTTCGCCGAACCCCGTGCAGGCAAGGGCGCAGGAAACGCCTGGTTCGAAGTGCCGGGTGACCGCCCGGCATTCTTCGCAGGGGTCTGGGTTCCGCAGTGGAAAAGCCTGCGCAAGCTGAAAGATGGCGAGACGACCGATGACCTTTATGCCTTTCTGACCTGCGAGCCGAACGCGGTGGTCGCGCGGGTCCACCCCAAGGCCATGCCCGTGATCCTGACCGGGGCGGAGGAATGGAAGGCGTGGCTGTCAGCCCCCTGGGCCGAGGCGAAGGTGCTGCAGCGGCCGCTGGCGGAGGAAGACCTCCGTGTTGTGGACGACTAGAGGGCCTGCGTATCGAGATTTATCCGACGAGGCGGGAGTTCGTCGAGATCCCGAGGCCTGATGGTTGGACGCGATTCAGGCATATGCGTGTCTACCCCTTCCACGTGGAAAGTTCTTCAGCGTAGGTCTTCGCGATCCAAGCCGGAGGATTGGGCCTGACCCGGATAAGGAGCCCTCTTTCGAATGTCAGGACAAGCTTCGGGGTGCTGACCCGCCACCGAGTTGTCATAGACGAGGCCCGTCTCGGCGAGCCGCACGGCCGCGCGGACGAGGGGTGCCGAACGGGCATATCGCTCGCGTATTTTCCCTTCGGGAACACCGTGTCCACCGGTCCCGACCCGGTGGGCGACCCGCGCCACCGAGAGGTCAGGGCTATCCACGCCCACATGCATCACCCAGACGGTGTAGCCCCTGGCGCGCGCCTCGTTCACGAGATCGAGTTTCGAGGGGTGCGAAAAGACCGTCTCGGTGGCGAAATCGCCACCCCTTGAAAGGATCTCGTTTCGTCTTTGCGTGGCAATCCCTGCGGCGCTGTAAGCTGCCTCGGGACTGTCGTCGCCGAGTTCTTCGCGCTGGATGATGTCGGCATTGATGAAAGCGCCTGCAAAGGCAGGTGCCACGCGGGTCCGGTAGAGGGTCGACTTGCCGGACCCATTGGGACCGGCCAGCAGGATCAGCGTGGGGCTCATTCCCTGGATTGCGCTTCCGCGTGGATGATCCTGCCGGACGCATCGAGACCGACGGCCTTGCCGCTCGCGCGCAGCTCTGCGAAAAAAGCGTCTTCCGCGGGTCCGGGGTCCGACATCTTCACCAGGAACCGTTCCGACCAGACCGCCTTTTCTTCGGGGGTGAGAGCGGTCGTCTCGACCTCGCCCGCGAGCACCCGGGACAGCCTGGTGTGATCAAATCGGCCGGAGCGCTCAATGGCACGGCCGATCCGCGCCCAGTGCGTGATCTGGCCGGCAAGGGACCGGCTCTGGATCTCGGCCATGGCGCGCGCGTCATCGACGAGTCTGTCGTCAGCAAATTTCACGGATTGGGCCATGAGACACCTCCTGACACCAAAGGTGGCGTTTCGCTACCCCCAAGTCAAGCTGCGCAATCCATGGCGCGAGCCGGAGCGCCCGCTCCCCAAAGGTGGTCAGCTGTTGGAGCTATTCCGGCACGTCCGCACGGCGCGTTTCGACATACCCGATCAAGATTCGGCGGATCATTTCCTGGCGATTTGGCAGGTCGGCCTCGATGCGCCGGAGCTCGTCGATCTGGGCTATCAGATCGCGTGGCAGTCTCAGAGTAAGGGACTCGGTGTCCGCTTTCGGTCGGCCTACAGGGCGCATCACGGTGATTCTTTTTTATTGACTGATACAATTTTTAATGTCATAAAAGTCGGGCGGAAGCAAGAGCTTGGAACTCTCATCTCCGCCCTGACCAACTTCAGATCTTTCAAGGAGATCCTCCAATGGCTAACTGCTTAACTAACATGCACGACGTCGGTGTCAAAGCCACGTGCGCTTGCATCCATCTTGCTGCAATGCGCGGCGCCCCGCCAAAATCGCCCGCAAGCCTGGCCTACGCCACGATGTCGGCAGCGCTCTCCGCCGCCATTCTGGCAGAGGAGGACCTCGCCGGTTCGGCCCCGTCCGACGCCGAGTTTCTGGGCCTCGTGGCAGCATCCGACGCTGCCATCTCCTCGGCGATGTCTACAGCCCTTGCCGCTGCAGCGGCCCCGATTCAGCATCCGGCGGATCAGGCCCTGGTGTTTTCGGCGCACTTGATCAGCTTCGGTCTTGGAATCGAAGCGGACACCGATCGCGAGGCATTTCTGCATTGTCTGATCGGCAGCCACCGCTTCTGGGTAGCGAACACTGACGGGGAACACACGCAGGTTGCTATCCGCAATGCCGTCGCTCTGCTTATCAGCCTGTCGGACCTGATCTATGGCACAAGTCTTGGCGACACGAGCGCGGATCCCGATACGGACGGCGATCTCGAGGTGAATTCGCTTTCCATGGTCTGCGCCGCTTAACAGCGCAGGTTCACGCGTCATCTCTTCCCGGCACGGCCTGGCGCATGCGTCAGACGGGTCGGCGAAGAGATGCCATGCGGTTCCTGAGGTGCGCCCAACTTCCCATCATCAGTCCTTTTATCGGCCCGCCCGCGTCTCACAGGAAGCTCGCATAGTCCGCCAGGGGATCGCAGCAGCGTCAGATCCTCGGCGGCGACAGGTGACCGGATGCCCCGGAACCGGTGACGGGATCAGATCGGAAGCCCCTGCCGGACCAGCCCGGAAGGCGCCCAGTCACGCTATGCTCCCGGCCTCTGGTCTTGCACAGTCCCCCCCCTACCGCCCCGGAAAAGGAACATGAGAAGAGGCGTCAGCCGCGCCGAATGTTCCTCTGTCCCCTCCTCATGATCTGGCCCGCGGGGCTTGATCATGAGGAGGGGCAGGCCAAGCCCCGCGGGGCTTGGGCAGACGGTCACCCGTCTGCATACCCTGCTAAGATATTGGGATAACCCAATAGCGATTTCAATAGCTACCTTATTGCCACTATGGGCAACACAAGGGGACACTTCAACAGCACAATAGAAACATGGGGACAAGTCGTTGAAAACCTCCTTTTTAGGACCATACAGCAATCAGGCATCACTCGAACGTGGAAGGAACCTGAGCGCCATGGCAAACCCGAAGAATATTGTGGAAGAGATCAGAAAGGATCTTGCAAAGGCACGACCAGCGGATCGGCCGATTACCACCAGAGGAATCATACATGCACTTGCTGAGGACATTCACTCCCTGCTGAAGGATGGCGCCCGGCTGGACGGTGTCTATGAAATCATCCGCGCGCGGCTACCGGAGGAGACGCGGCTCACGTTGACGACTTTCAAGCGCTACTGGCGCGAATCCCGGGACGTTTCCGGACTTTCAAAAATAAAAAACAGCGGCAGAAGAAAAAATTGTGGGGAAACTACTTCCGGATCTCGGAAAGTGGATCATATGGATGTTCAAGCTGCATCGAAAAGGGCACCCCCCCGGGAAACATACAGCGACTTTCGTGCAGACCCTGACAACATCTAAGAGGACACGCAGATGAAGCGAATGATACTGGTTCATGGTGATAAGGGAGGTACCGGGAAAAGCCACATTGCGCAGCTCACCGCGGCGTCATTTCTTGGCGCAAAACACCCTGTGACACTGATTGACGGCGACGCCAAAAATCCTGGACTGTTCAGACATTTCGACAACAAGCCGGCGCCCGTCCTGAGAATCAATGCCCGGAAGCCCGAGGGCATCGACGCGCTGATCGAGGCTTTCCTCGCGGCCCCCGGTGACGTGCTCATCGATCTCCCAGCCGGTGGATCCGACACCACCGCCGGGTTCACTGGCGCAGGATCCGCGGCGGGGACGGTGGACATCGAGAGCCTGATGAAGGCGGTCGACGGACGCCTGACAATCCTGTTCGTCATCGATCAGGGCCGCGATGGAATCGTCGCCCTGAACGATGAACTCACGCGCCTGCCGACCGAGGTTACCGACTGGATCATCGTGCGAAATCACCGCGTCGACGCGCCGTTTGACCGCCTCGACAGCTGGGCGGAAAAAGCCGATCTGCGCCAGGCAATCATCCTCGACATGCCCGCCCTCGATCGCAATGTCGTTGAGGCCTTGGTCACTGCCAAAATGCACATCGGCGAGATCGACAACGTCAAGGATGCCTCCCTGCTGATGAAGATGCGCGCCAGATCAGCGCTCCGTGCATGGACGGGCGAACTGGAAAAGGCGGGCCTTCTTCACAATGGCTGACGATTTCCCGCAGCCCCTGTTCGAGCTGATCTACCGTCGGGCACCGAGTGATACCGACAGAGCAAGGCTGCGCTGCGTCAAGGCGGGACTCGGCCTGAGCGATCGCGATGAGATCTGGCCGGTGATCATGACCTTTGACCACTATGCTCTGGCCAATGCCGCGGCCCGTCGCGAAATTGTCAGGGCCGTTGAATCCCTGCCAGGCCAGGTGACGGCGGCCGTTGCCGGGGTGGAGAAGGCCGTCGCCGCCAAGGCTGATCAGGCCATTGCGCGCGCGGTCGAAAAGGCGGCGGACCGGCTCGCGCAGACCGTGGTGCAGCGCTCTCAGGCTACGGCTGACCGCATCAGCAAGCAGCAGTTCATGACCGCCGCCAGCATCGGGGGCATCGTTGCCCTGGTTTGCCTCGGAGCGGGAGGCGTGGGGGGATACCTGGTCACGACCCGCCTGGTCGACACCTGCACGTCAACCCAGACCTTCAGAACAACCGATGGCAGAACAGGGTGTCACATAGACTGAAAGGTCTTTCAGTCTGGCTGATCACTTCTCTGCCTGCGGCATCGGCGGATCAGCCTCCGGGGCGGTAGGAGGGGAGGAACCGAAGAAAACAGAAAAAAAGGCGGCGACAAAGGGTTCGGGATTTTCACGGGAACCTCGTAAAATGGGAGCTGAAGACGCTGATTTCATAAAGAATTTTGTATGGAAGAAGGTCTCTTTCGCTGGTCCGGAAAACAGGGTGCGGACCGCGAGACAACCGAGCGCATCACACCATGCGAAGTGTAGGGACCAGCACAATGGCGCAGGCAGGAGACGGCAAACCGCGATCGGACAGGCGGCGCGCAACGAACCGGATCGGAAAACGGGTGACGGACGAAGAACTCCGCAATTTCAAGATCCGCGCCGCTGAAGCCGGGTTTTCCAAGGGTCAGGACTACCTGAGCGCACTCATTGCTGGCGATTTCCATTTCCACGCGGTCACCCGGAAGGACACGATCAGGGTGCTTGGCGAACTCGGAAAGTTGGGCAGCAATATCAATCAGATCGCCAAGGCCGTGAACCAGGGCCGCATAAGGAACCTGGATGCCCACGCGGTTCGTGCCCTCGAAGAAACGCGCCTCCTGATCGAGGCCCTTGGCCAGGAAATCCGCGAGACCCTCCAATGATTGGCGAAATCATCAAAAAGCCAGGCGAGAAAGGCTCCGGGGGCGGCCGTGATGCCTTTGCGCCCGGGGTCCACTATGTCTGCGGCAAGGCCACCCGGGTCGAGCTTCGAAACCTGTGCAGCGGCGACTGGCAGAACGCGGCCAAAGAAATGCTTCTGACATCGGAACTCAGCAGTCGGGTCCAGAAGCCCTATTATCACCTCGTCCTGTCGTGGCACCCGCTCGAACGGCCGACCGAAGATCAGATGGTCGAAGCGATGGACCACCTGGTCCGGACGCTCGGCCTCGAAGACCATCAGGTCGTCATCGGGATCCACAATGACACCCCCCGTCGGCACATCCATGCCGTTGTGAACACCGTTCACCCGACAACCGGCAAGACCTGGTCCAAATCGAACGATCAGCAAAAGGCGGAACTGGCCTGTCGCGAGATCGAAATGAAACAAGGGTGGTCACATGACCGCGGCCGCTTCGATTTTGACGTGACAGACGAGAACGGCGAGCTGACGGTCAGCCTCCGGCGCAACGATGACGTCTGGGAGAAGAAGAAGCAGGACCGCGCGAAGGGCGCGCGCGAACCGTCGGCTGGCGATATCGCCTTCCAGAAGCACCACGGTTTCGCGGCCTTCAGCCAGGACATTCCCCCCGCCCTGAAAGACCGTTTCGCGCAAGCCGTCGCCAAGGCGCAGGACTGGAACAGCCTCCACCGGACACTGGCCACCCTCGGCCTGCGGTATCGCAAGCATGGCTCCGGGGCCCGGGTCCATCTCGCCGGATCGGCAGAGTTCGCAAAGGCCTCCGCCTTTGGCCAGGCATTTTCGATCAACACCCTGCAGAGGAAATTCGGACCCTACAGGGATCCGGCAAGCGAGCCCGAAAGCGATTCCGGACCCGTCCATGTCGAGACTGCAGGGGTAACCGGGACGACATCGAAGGAAGATGAGAAAACGGCAAGGTCCGCAGCCTTCAAGCTGACGCTGCTGCGCAGAATGTATACGGGCCTGCACCTCGACGACCAGGTTGCTCAGCAGATCCGCTACGTGGATCTGAGCGGCAAGCCGCCGCAGATCACCTTCCAGGACAACAGCACGGTCGTCGATCATGGCAACAGGATCTCAACTTCGGCTGTTACGCAGGCCACCATCAAGGCCACTGTCGCCATGGCAAAGGCGAAGGGCTGGAGCGCCATCGTCCCTTCCGGGCCGCCGGAATACATCCGCGGGATCGCCGTCGAAGCCGCAAGATGCGGCCTCCCGGTCACCGGCGTTTCCCCGGAAATCCAGACCCTTGCTGACGAGATCCTCGAGAGGGAACGGAAAAAGGCAAGCCGCCTCGCCCGCGAAGCGGACGCCGCACTCAAGGATCATCTGGACACCTCGGCGGACCGCGAGAGAGCGATCGAGGCCAATATCACCGAGGAGGCGAGGAAAGCGACTGAGGCGATCCTCGGCGGTACGCAACCAAAACCGGCTGAGGATACACCGCCGCGCAAACCCGGCCGCCCGCCGGTCGCAAGCCCTCAGCCTGCCCCGGATGCATCAAGGCACGACCGGGACGGCACGCACCGGCTCCAGCAGCAGGTACGCGCCAACGACTGGAGCGAACTGGAGGACATGAAGCGGACCGACATCGGCGTGATCGCAGGTCTGGGCGGCTGGTCCGATGTCTCTCGCACGCATCGGGACAGCTCCGACCCTCACGGCACGCGATACCGGATCTACACCCGCGGCAACGACACGCTGAAATGCTCCCGGATCGACGGCAAATGGCTCTGGACCTCGAACAAGTCCGGCCAGTCGGGTTCGGTGATCGATCTCTGGCTCCAGGACAACCCCGGCAAGACAGTCGGTCACGCCCGCACTGCCTTCCGCGCGATCCTCGGCACTGGTCCGCTCCCGACACCTGCCGCACCAGCCCCCAGGATCCCGGAACGGGACGATCATACCGACGCCCGGCGGAGGTGGCAGGAGGCGCCCCATTTCACCAGTACGGCACGCAGCTATGCCGAAGAGCGCGGCATCTCGCGCAGCACCTTGGAACGCTTTCCGGATGAGGTCAGATCGGGCGTGTTCGGCGGGGTCTACTTCGCCCACCGCAACCTCGACACCGGGGACATCACGGGTTTCGAACAGCGGTGGGAGAAGGACGGCCGCAAGAACGCGGCGCGCTTTGCCAAGGGCGGCCGCAAGACGGTGAACGTGCTGGGCGATCCAGTGACCGCCACCCGCATGGTCGTGGTGGAGGGCGGCCTCGATGCGTTGGCCCTGGCCGAGTTGGAGGCGCGGCTAGACACGATCTACGTCTCGACCGGCGGTGGCTTCGGCCCCATGACCGAGGCCGCCCTGCGCCGTCTGGCTGACAGCAGGAAGGTGTTCTCCGGCTTTGACAACGATGATGCCGGCGCGGCGATGCATGAAAAGCTCCGGGCCCTTCTGCCCACCGTGGTGCGCCATGCCCCGCCTGCGCAGATCAGCGGCTCGACGTCGGTCTGCAAGGACTGGCTCGACGTGCTGAATGCTGGGCGCGAGATGCGCGCAGAGCCGATCAAGGCGACCCCGCCAGATGCCCGGGAAACAGGCCCAGGCCTGATCCCGGAAGTTCATGACCTTGAGCCGCCCCTCGATGAATCCGAGGCGCCAGAATTCTTTTAACACACATGAAAGGGCGCGAGGCGGATGGGAGACCCGGGACGCTGGCCGTTCCACAACGCTGGCGGCAGCAGGCAACTGTCATGGCCAAGATCTGTTTGCATATCACGCCAGAAGACATACGTATTCTAAAAGAAGGAGCCCGAAATGAACAACCAGAACAACAGCATAATGGAAACTGTCGAACGGGAGGAGACAGCCCGGGACGCGCGTAGGGACGCGTTGGGGAAAACATACGCAGCGGACGTGCGCCAGCTCTACGAAGTGTGGGCTGCCGGGACCGGCGTGAGCAAAATCGCGGGCGATCTGCTGCGGGTACTGCACTGCAAAAGCGGTGCCATTGAGCCAGTTTCCCTGTTTTGGCTCGACACAAATACCCAACCGGCCGCACTCCGCCTCATCGAGACATGCGCGATGGCGTCGATGATTCCCGACGCTGGCCTGACCATCGGTATCGACGGTGAGATTTTGCTGTCATCGGATGAGGTAGTCGCACTCATTGGTCCGAGTGACGACCTATCTGTACAAGTGTGAACGCCGTTGACAGCGTCGGCCCGGTCGTCTCTCTCAACTTTGTGGCACTTGTCGATGAGCCGCACAGGTTCAGTAAGACCTTGGATGTGGGAGCATTCCTCGGTCTGACGCCAAGGCGTCACCAGTCTGGCGAAATGGATTGGTCGGGCCGCGTCTCGAAATGCGGAGATGGTCGCGCGCAAGCGTGACTGGAAGCGGCGGGTGCCGCGTCGGGCAACAGACGACGTCGTTACTGACGTCAACAATGACGGGTGGCTAAACGAAAATCCGCAGTCTCAGAAGGTGGCCACAACCGGGTGATTACGGTCATGCCGGGCAGGCCGCCTTCGCGATCCGGAGACCGTCTCTGCCGGTGGCGGGCGGGGGCACCCGGCGGGGGGCCGGATCGGGCTGCGGTCGCGATGCGCGGCTGCCGTGCCGGTTGCGCTTGCAGGATGTCGGGCAGCGGGCAGCGGCACCGCGTCGAGACTGCGGTGCGGCGCCTCAGGGGGTCCAGCCGCGGGCCATGGCCTCGGCTTCGGCGGCGGGCGGCAGGCTGGGCCCGGCGCCGAGCCGGTCGAGCAGCGGTTGCAGCCCCTGCACCTCGGCCCCGCCCGCGGGCACGAAACCGTCGGCGGTGCCGGTGGCGCCCAGCGGCTCGCTCAGCACGGCCTCCACCGTCCAGCCCGCGCCGTCGCGGCGGCAGGCCAGCGCCAGATCAAGGCGGCCCGCGCCCCGGTCGATCACCTCGACCTCGCGGCAGAAGCCGCCCGGCACGGGCAGCGTGGCCAGGATCATCAGCTCCGACGCCCTTCCCACCGGCTGCGGCCGACCAGAGGCAAGCCCCGACAGCGCCGCCGCCAGGGCGCTGTCGGCCGGCCCCACCGCCAGCAGCGTGCCGGGGCCGCGCGACGGCAGCACCGCCACCACCGCCACCGCCGCCGCAAGGCCCGCAGCCGCGACCCAGGCCAGAACCGCCCGGCCGCGCAAGGGCCCGCGCCGGAAAGGCCCGCCTTGCCGGAAAGGCCCGCCTTGCCGGAAAGGCACGACCCGGGCTGCTGCGGCATCGGTGTCCGCAGGCGGCCCCAGGACCGCGCGGCGGATCGCCTCGGGAACCGGTTCGTGCAGCGGCGCGGCAAAGGCCAGGGCCAGCACCTCGGTCGCGGCCATCAGGTCATCGACATGCGCCTGGTCCTCGGGGTGGTCGGCCAGATGCATCACCACCGCCGCCGCCTCTTCCGGCGACAGTTCGCCGTCCACGAAGGCGGCCAGACGTTCACGCTCCATCGCAGCCCCCCGGGTCATTGCCGCCGCCCCGCCGAAAGCCCCAGCCCGGGCAGCAGCGCCTCGCGGGCCCGCGACAGGCGGCTCATCACCGTGCCGACCGGAATGTCCAGCACCTCGGCGGTCTCCTTGTAGCTCAGCCCCTCGATCGCCACCAGCGACAGGACCGCGCGCTGGCCTTCGGGCAGCGCCGCCATGGCGGTGCGGGCCTGAGCCAGCATCAGGCGGGCCTCCGGCAGGCTGGCGGCGCGGCCCTCGTCGCTCAGATGCGCGTCGTCGGGGTCCACTCTGGTGCCGCGCACCGCTGCGCGGCGGCGGTCGTCGATCCACAGCGTCTGGATGATGCGGTACATCCAGCTGTCCATCCGGGTGCCCGTCCGAAACTGCGCCGCATTGCGCAGCGCCTTCTCGCAGGCGGCCTGCACCAGATCGTCGGCATCCTGCCGGTTGCCCGCAAGGCTGAAGGCAAAGCGCCGCAGCCTGGGGACGAGGGCGACAAGATCGCGCCGGAAGGTCGAGGACATGGCAATCTCCTGAGGACGGCCGGCGTGGCGTGCGGCCGTGATCCGTCACGGGATCTGTTGCGGGGCCACCCGGTTTCAATGCCGGGTTCCGGCACGCCGCCCGGGGCAGGACAGCCCGGGCGGCACAGGGTCGTTTCGGGAAGGCCGATCAGAAGATGAAGTCGTCGTCGTCCAGTTGCGACAGGCTGAAATCCTCGATCCGCAGCACGTCGCTGCCGAAGGTCAGCACCACGTCGCTGCCCTGCTGGCTGGCGCGCGCCAGCACTTCGGCCATCGTGTCGATATCGGCAAAGCGCGCGAGGTCGATCTTGTCGTCGCCATTCTCGAAATCGGTGATCCGGTCGCTGCCGGCCGAGAACACGAAGGTGTCGCCGCCATCGCCGCCGGTCATCACGTCATTGCCCGCACCGCCGTCGAAATGGTCGTCGCCCTCGCCGCCCACCATGACATCGCGCCCGGCACCGCCATCCAGCGTGTCGTTGCCCTCGCCGCCGAACAGCTGGTCATTGCCGCCGCCGCCGACCATCAGGTCGTCGCCCTCGCCGCCGTAGACGGTATCGGCGCCTGCGCCGGCGGTGATGCGGTCATTGCCCGACCCGCCGTAGATCAGGTCCTTCCCGGTGCCGCCATCGACCGTGTCATTGCCTTCGCCCGCATGGATCACGTCGTTGCCCGCACCGCCGTAGAAGGCGTCGTTGCCGCTTTCATCGCGCAGCACGTCGTCGCCCGCACCGCCATAGACGCGGTCTTCGCCCTTGCCGCCCTCGACCGTGTCGTTGCCGTCACCGCCATACAGCAGATCGTCATCATCGCCGCCCTGCACCAGATCGTTGCCGCCGAAGCCGTAGATCGTGTCCTCGCCGTCCAGCCCGCGCAGGGTGTCCGCAAAGGGGGTGCCGTTGATGAGGTTGGCCGAGCCGTTGCCAATCTTGATCGCCATGTGATCGTTCTCCTGTTGCGCGGGGCCGCCACGGGGCTCCCGGGGATCGGGTCGCCGTCCTGACGACCATGCATCGAGAACGCCCGGGGACACGCTTCATTCCCGCCCCGCAGAAAAATTTCCCGCAAGGCTGCCGAACCCGGCCCCCCGGACCGCAAGGGCCCCCGGCGGGGATGCGCCGGGGGCCCTGATCCTTTCCTGCGGGGCCGTGGGGCTCAGAACACCACGAAGTCGAGGCTGGTCAGCGCCAGACCCGGGTTCAGCGCCGCAAACTGCACTCCGGTCGCGCCCCCCAGACCATCGGCATCGAAGAACAGGTTGCCGGTGTCGGTCTCGTAGATGATCCGGTCCAGCGCATCGGTGGCAAGCCCGGTCAGGTTCGCCGCAAAGGCCAGAGGCGACAGCGCCCCCAGCGCCAGGCCGACAAAGATCGCGTCATCCAGCCGCATCACGTCATCGACCGCCGAGAAGTCGGTGATCCGGTCGACGTTGCCCGCCCCCAGCCCGGTGTTGAACACGAAGCTGTCGGCCCCGGCCCCCCCGGTCAGCGTGTCGTTGCCGCCATTGCCGTAGAGGATGTTGTTGGCCGCGTTGCCGGTCAGCACGTTGGCCAGCGCGTTGCCCGCACCATTGAGCGCCGCCGCCCCGGTGAGGATCAGGTTCTCGACGTTGGCCGTCAGCGTGTAGCTGACAGAGCTGCGCACGGTGTCGGTGCCCTGCCCCGCCCCTTCCCAGATCGTGTCGCCGCCGTCGATCACATAGGTGTCGTCGCCCGCAGCACCCGCCATCGTGTCGTTGCCGCCATTGCTGTATAGGATGTTGCCGGCCGCGTTGCCCTGCAGCACGTTGTTCAGCGCGTTGCCCGCGCCGTTGATCGCCGCAGCCCCGGTCAGCGTCAGGTTCTCGACGTTGGCGGTCAGCGTATAGCTGACAGAGCTGCGCACGGTGTCGGTGCCCGCCCCCGCCGCTTCCCAGATCGTGTCGCCGCCGTCGATCACATAGGTGTCGTCGCCCGCAGCACCCGCCATCGTGTCGTTGCCGCCATTGCTGTAAAGGATGTTGCCGGCCGCATTGCCCTGCAGCACGTTGTTCAGCGCGTTGCCCGCGCCGTTGATCGCGGCGGCACCCAGCAGCGTCAGGTTCTCGACGTTGGCGGTCAGCGTGTAGCTGACGGAGCTGCGCACGGTGTCGGTGCCCGCCCCCGCCGCTTCCCAGATCGTGTCGCCGCCGTCGGTCACGTAGGTGTCGTCGCCCGCGCCGCCCGCCAGCGTGTCGGACCCGGTGCCGCCGTTCAGGGTGTTGTTGGCCGCGTTGCCCTGCAGCACGTTGTTCAGCGCGTTGCCCGCGCCGTTGATCGCGGCGGCACCCAGCAGCGTCAGGTTCTCGACGTTGGCGGTCAGCGTGTAGCTGACGGAACTGCGCACGGTGTCGGTGCCCGCCCCCGCCGCTTCCCAGATCGAGTCGCCGCCGTCGGTCACGTAGGTGTCGTCGCCCAGGCCGCCCGCCATCGCATCGGACCCGGTGCCGGCATCCAGCAGGTCATTGCCGGCACCGCCGACCAGGGTGTCGTTGCCCGCGCCGCCGAAGATCGTGTCGGCGCCGTCGCCCGTCGTGATGCTGTTGGCGCCCCCCGTGCCGATCACGCTGTCATTGGTCGCGCCGGTGATCAGGTTCTCGAAGTTCAGGAAGGACTCGGCGTAGTTGGTGGCCCCGGTGATCATGTTGATGGTGTAGAGACCGGAGCCAAAGCTGGTGGTGTCGAGGGTGTCGGTCCCGTCACCGCCATCGATCGTCTCGGAAAAGGACGTGAGTCCGGCGAACATCAGATCGTCACCGGCTTCGCCGTAATAGGCGCCGTCGCCACCCGACCGGATGGTATCGTTGCCGGCCCCGCCCAGCACGGTGTCAACACCGCCCCCGCCCGTCAGGACGTTGTTTGCCGCGTTGCCGGTGATGATGTCGGCCTGGTTCGAGCCGATCACGTTCTCGACGTCCTGGATCACGAACGGCCCGCCGAAGCCCGGAGGATAGTCGTAGGTTCCGGTCGCCAGGTTGACGACAAAGCCGAACACGTTGTAGCCGCTGACATCCAGCGTGTCGGTCCCTGCCCCGCCATAGACATCGTCCGCGATGTCGGTGCCGGTGATCTGGAAGGTGTCGTCGCCGTCACCGCCGTAGCTCGTGTCCTTGAACAGGCCGCCGTTCAGCGTGTCGTTGCCCGCGCCGCCGGTCAGCACGTCGATGCCGCTTTCGCCCCGGATGCTGTCATTGCCGTCGTTGCCCGACAGGGTGTTGTTGGCCCCGTCGCCGGTGATCACGTCGTTGTAGTTCGACCCGACCACGTTTTCGACGCCTTGCAGGACATAGGTGCCGTCGACCCCGAAGTTGTTGGGCAGGAACTGGTAGGTCTGCGCCGTCAGGTTCACGTCGAACGCGATGGCAGAGTTGGTCCAGCCGCCGAGGTCCAGCGTGTCGATGCCGGCGCCGCCATAGGTGTTGGCCCCGAAATCGCCGCCGGTGTGCTGGAAGGTGTCGTTGCCATCGTCGCCGTAAAGCTCGTCGGTGCCCGACCCGCCGTTCAGCGTGTCGTTGCCCGTGCCGCCATACATCGTGTCGACGCCGATGCCGCCGGTCATCGAGTCCGCGCCGCGCATCCCGAAGAGCTGGTTCGCGCCGCTGCTGCCGACGATGGTGTCGTTGCCGTCGCCGCCGATGGCGTTCTCGATGTTGGCGAAGGTGGTCAGCACGCCGTCGATCGCCCCGGCCACGCCATCAAGCCGGATGGTCGAGTTCGAGCTGACCGCCGAGGCGTTGACCGTGTCGGTGCCGCCGTTGCTGTCGGACACCGCGGTGACATGGCCACCGACGCCGTCATAGTCGGAATATTCGTTGGTGTAGATGTAGCGGTCATCGGATGTGGCCGCGCCGAAGGTGCGGATCACGACATCCGTGACGGTCAGCACGTCGCCCCCGGCATCGTCGACGATGCGCACCGACCACACCCCCCCCGCCCGTTCGCCGCGGAAGGCCTGGCTCTCGAAGGTCCAGGTGCCGTCGTAATCGGCGCCGCCCGCCTGATCGGCGATCAGCCGGCTGACGGTGCCGTCGGGCGAGGTCAGGTAGATCTCCATGTCGGCGAGGAAGGTGGTCGAGAAGGTGACCTGCACCGTCACGCGCTCCACGATGTCGTCAAAGCCGGCCGTGCCGGTGAAGGTCAGGCCGGTCAGGTTGCCATCGGGGATGACGGTCGCGACGTTGAGCACATCCATGGTGTTGGTGAACTGGTTGGCGGTGGTCGCCGCCGCCGTGCCGGTCAGCAGCCAGGTTTCCGCCAGCCGCACCGCCGCCAGCGCATCGACCAGGCCATAGCCGTAGTCGTTGCTGAAATGCTGGCCGCCGCCGTTCCAGGTGCCGGCCGCGTTCCAGCCCCAGGTGAACAGTTCCGCCCCGGCGGGCCCTGCGCCGACATCGCTGCCGACGTGGCGCGCCGATACGCCCAGAATGGTCTGCACGTCGCGCCAGCCCAGCCCGGCGTTGGCGTCATACATCAGCGACACCACGCCGGTCACCATGGGTGCCGCCGCCGAGGTGCCGTTGAACGACGAGGTGAAGTCGGTGCTGTTGTAGCCCGCCGAGCCGGAGCGGTCGGTGGTCAGCACCTGTCCCGGCGTGCCGAAGCCCGACACCAGGTTGGCCGCGCCATAGCTGGAATAGGACGACACGAACCCGTTCTGGTCTACGGCGGCCACCACCACCTGCCGGGTGTCGTTGGTCCAGTCGTCCGAGTTCACGTCATACTGGCTGCCGCGCGAGTTGCCGGCCGATTTCACGATGGTCATGCCAAGGCCGCCGCGGCCGAGGTTGACCGCATCGCCGATCGAGGCCTCGATCTCGTCGAAGCGCAGGGGGTCGTAGCCGAAGCCGAATTCGCTGGCGGAATCGTTGGCGATGCCCTGGCTGATGTTGGCCACATCGCCCTGCGCGCTGACCGCCGCATGGTGGATCGCATCGCGGATGTCCTGCAGCCAGGCATCGGTGATGAAGCCCGCCGTGCGATAGCCCACCAGAGACGCGCCGTAGGCCACGCCGACCACGCCCGAGCCGTTCGCCGCGGCGCCGATGATGCCCGACACCGCCGTGCCATGGGCATCCGACGAGGCGCCGAAGGGGTCGAGGGTGTTGAACTCGAAATCGAAATCGAGGCCCTGGTCATAGTTCGGGGCGAGATCGGTGTGGTTGTAGTCGAAGCCGTCGTCGATCACCACGACCCGGGTGCCCGCCCCGGTATAGGCCGGGCCTTCGGTCGGATTCCACACGCCGAATACGTTCAGGTCCAGAAGACCCGCGGTCGGATTGTTCAGATGCCATTGCTGGGCAAGGAGCGGATCGGTCGGGAGTGCCATGACACTGTCCTCTTATGGGTTTGCCGTTTGAAATCATGCCGCACCGAAAACCCGGTGCTCAGTCCTGGGGAATGCTTTCTTCTTCAACCACAAGAACAGTGCCGAGGCAGCGCGTCGTGATGGCGTAAAAGCCGCTGACCTTGACCCTGTCACCGATCGCCACCCCGGGCGAAAGGTAGGAAACCGTGTGGACCTTGCCGCTGTCATCGCGGATCTGCGGGCAATCCACGGCATTGCCCTCGGTGATGCGCACTCCGGTGACGGAACCCGTCTGGCGCGAATTCTGAATCGGAGCCGGTTCCCGCATCTGTCTTTCCTCGCTCTTTCCCGAAACGGGAGGGGCAGCGCCGACCCCGTCCGGCAATTGCGGCACATTGGCCCCGAGGGCAGAAAGTCCGCCCTGCGCGCAACTGGCCATGCACAGGAATGCTGCACTGCATGTCGCCGCCAGAGAAACCCGTGATCTCATGGACATATCCAATGCAGAGAAACGGCGCGCCGCCCTGCCATAAAAACCGACCGGCCCTTCAAAAGGGGAGCTTCCCGCTCCCGACTCCCGAAGCGCCCAAATTGTAGCCATTAGATAGGATGAACAAAGAATCTCAAGAAATTTCTTTAACTATTCTGCCCCCCTGGACGCAGCCTCCGGCACGCCGCCGCAATCCGCAGCCGCAGCGCAAGGACCGCCCGCGTCCCGGCCCCGGAAACGGCCGAAAGCGTTCGGGTCCGGGGTCCGGCCCGGGGGGCGGAAGGGCGGCGTGCTTGACCCCGCGGACGTTCCGGGGCTTTGCTGCCGGACAGATTGCACCCCGGATGCGGCCTTCCCGGCGGCACCCCGACCCGGCCTGCGACCCGGCCCCGCTGGCCGAAACCCGCCTGCGCCCGCACCGCCTTTCCGGGCTGGCGCGGCTGGTGCGCTGTCGCCCGGCGCCGCCGGGCAAGCGCCCGATGCCGGCCGGGCATGACCCTGCGGCGGCCGGGGGCTGATCGCGGTCACAAGGCGGGCATGTGCCGGAAAGTTGCCTGGCAGACCGGCAGAACGGCCCCTGCGGCGGCGCAGGGCGGGGCGCTGCGGGGTTGAAACCACGGTGGCCACGGGCTAACGAGAACCGGCATGATCCGGCGTTCGCCCTCTCTTACCCCATGGTCCCCCATTGATGCATATCCTTCAGACGACCCTGCTGCCCACGCCCGGTCTGCCGAAGCACTTTATCTGCGGGTGCGCACCCCCAGGATGTCGCGCGCCGTGGCCCCCAGAACGGCCGCAGACGGGGAAAGCCATGTCGGGCTTGAAGCAGGCGACATCCTGTCTACCGACACCTTCTTCGGGTCGTTCTACCGCGCCTACTGGCAGGCCTTCACCGCGGTCAAGGATATCGCGGTCGTCGTGGGGTTCCGCGGCCGGGGCAAGGTGCGGGTGTTCGAGGATATCGGCCGCGGGGTGGTGCTGCTGTGCGAATACGACCTGCAGACCCCCGGCCTGCACCGCCACCTGATCCGGTTCCGCCCCACCAGCCTTGACACCACGCTGTTCGGCGGCGAGCCGACCAGCCGGCTGTTCGTCGAGGTCGAGGCGAAACGGTCGTCCGAGGTGCATTCGATCGACTTCGTCACCGAAGAGGCCCCCCAACGCCAGGCCACCCTGTCGATCGGGCTGTGCACCTTCAACCAGGAGGCGTATTTTGCCCGCACGCTGGGCCTCGTGGCCCGGCTGGCCGCGGGCAGCGACGCCATCCGCGCGGTGCATGTCATCAACCAGGGGGCGCCGTTCCAGTCCCCGGCGATCCTCGGCCTGCTGGAGGCCCCCAAGATCCACGCCATCGCGCAGCGCAACCTGGGCGGCTGCGGCGGCTTCACCCGCAGCCTGGCCGAGGAACTGGCGGCCCCTGCCCCGGCCAGCCATCACCTGATGATGGATGACGACATCGTGCTGGACGAACGGATGATCCTGCGCGCCCTGCGCTTTCTCGACTATGCCGACCGCGACATCGCCCTTGGCGCGGGGATGCTTGACAGCCTGCGCCCCACCGTCATGTACGAGGGCGGCGCCTTCCTGCGCAACGACAACACCATCCACCCCTATTGCCACAACGTCGATCTGGCCGACACCGCGCAGCTGTGGCACTTCAACACCCCGGTCAGGACCGACTACAACGCCTGGTGGTTCTGCATCCTGCCGGTGGAACAGGCGCGCAAGCTGGCGCTGCCCGCCCCGGTCTTCATCCGCGGCGACGATTTCGAATATGGCCAGCGGCTGGCGCGGGCGGGCGTGCCGACGGTAACCCTGCCCGGCATCGGCGTCTGGCACGAGCCGTTCTATGCCAAGCCTTCGGGCTGGCAGGATTATTACGACCTGCGCAACCGGCTGATCTTCGGCGCCACCTATGGCGACAAGGTGCAGCAGCTGTCGCTGGCGCATGTGACCGGGCTGATCACCACCGCGATCCTGACGCACAACTACATGTCGGCCGAACTGCGGATGCGGGCGGTGACCGATTTCCTGACGGGCCCCGACCGGCTGTTCGGCAGCGACCCCGAAGAGATCCACAAGGGCATCATGGCGCTGGCCAGACAGCACGCGCCCGAAAGGCTGGATGCAAGCTGGAAGCAGCGCCCGCTGTCCCAGGGCAAGCCCCGGCCGACCTCGATGCGCGGGCTGGCAATCGCCCAGCTGGTCTCGATGCTGCGCACCGGGCTGGGGCCGCTGCGCCGCGGCACGGCCATGCTGCTGGATGCCGATGCCCATCCGGGCAACACCGCCGGGCGCGGCTATGTGCTGACCAACGGGCCGCGCAGCTACCATCTGCGCTTCGTGCCGCGCCGGGGGCGGATGTGGTCGATGATGCTGCGCGCGGCCCTGCTGACGCTGCGCTACCGCTCGGGCCGCACGGCCGCGGGCGAGGCCTGGGCCGCAGGCATCGCCACCTACCGCGACCCGGCCTGGTGGGCCGGAACCTTCGGGCCCGCGGCGGCCCCGGCGCAACCCGGCACGGCCGCCCCCGCCCTGTCCCCTGCCCTGCCCGCCGTGCCCGGCGGCGCGCCAACCCCTGCGGCCAAGCCCCAAGAACAGCTGGAAAAGATCTGATCCGATGAAGGTTTACATCTACACGATCCCCAAGGCCGGAACCTACTTCCTCGCCGATTTCATTGCGCGCCTGGGGTTCAACAACACCGGGATGCACATCAATCAGAAGAGGTTCCTCAACACCGCCAAGCTGGACATGGAGACCAATGCCCGCTTTCCCTCGCGGGCGATGGAGCGGCAGCCCTTCATGAAGACGCTGCGCGAGATGAACGACCTCGATCTGGCATTCGGGCATTTCCCGGTGCCGCTGATGGCGTGGCTGTTCCCGGATTTCTTCTTCGTCTGCGCCTATCGCCATCCCAGAAAAACCCTGATGGCGGAATTCGTCGATTTCCGCTTTCGTCGCGAAGACCTGAAGTGGATGGCGCGCGACCAGATCCCCGATGACCGCGACGCCTTCTGCGCCTATCTCGAACGGCATGGCGAAGGCCACATGGCGGTGTTCTCGCAGATGCTGGCGCTCACGCTGCTGCGCAACGAACCGCTGTGCGGCCGGTTCCAGACCGATCAGTTCCACATGCTGAACTTCGAGGACCTTCTGAAAAACCCGCAAGGCGCCGCCGATCTGGCCGCCCGCTTCGGCATCGGGCCCGAACAGGCCGCCGAGGCGCTGGACCTGACCAGGAACGCCGAAACCAAGACCAAGGCCACCGGGCTGGAGATCGACCGCGAAGCCCTCTGGTCCGACCGGGCCGAGGATTTGTATGCCAGGATCAACGCCGAAGCCTATGTGACGCGCGGGCGCGAACTGGGCTGGACGATCTGACCGGATGTGCCGGATGAGAGGACGAGGGCGATCATGACGAAGAAGACGCTTCTGCTGCATGTCGGCACCCACAAGACCGCGACCACCACCCTGCAGGCCCTGATGGCGCAGAACCGTGCGGGGCTTGCGGCGAAGGGCTTCTGCTATCCGGCAACCGACCGGCCACCCCATCCGGAGCATCCCAAGCACAACAGCCTGTTCGCCGCCTTGCTGAAGGGCGGCGACGCCTTCACGGCAGAGCGGGACCTGCTCTTGCGCGAATTCGACCGCTCGGGCTGCGACACGCTGGTGCTGAGCGGCGAGGGGCTTTCCAGTCCTGCGGTGCGACGGAGCGGCCTGCTTGCCCAGATGACGGCTTTCCAACCCGATTTCGACATCAGGGTGATCTGCGTCCTGCGCCGACAGGACTCTTTCATCGAGTCGCTGTGGAACCAGTACGCAAAAAGCGCCAACACGACGAAGCACATCACCGACTTCATCACGGAACCCAAGATCATCCGGCACATGACCTACATGGACACGCTGGACGCCTGGGCCGAGGTCGCGTCGGTGACGGCGCTGGGGTTCGAGGCCTCGCTCGGCGCGGGGATCGTCGAAAGCTTTGCGGCGGCCACCGGCATTCCGCTGCGCCCCGACCCGAAAAGCCGCAATGTCAGCCCCAGCATGACCTGTGCGGCGATCATGGCGGCGATGAACCGTCTGGATATCAGGCATGACTGGCGGCGGATCGAGAAGGCCCTTGGCCCGGACACCAGACGCCATGCCCTGGGCTCGCGGTTGCGCGGCGAATTGCTGGCGCGCTTTGCCGACCACAACGCGCGGCTGCGCCAAACTTACGGCGTGGTGTTCCCCGACACGATGCCGGACGAGCCTGCCGAACCGATTGCAGAACCCGGCCGCAAGGAGATCCTGCGCATTGCCGAACAGATGGCGGCAACCCCGGCAGGGGTCGCGGGAAAACTGGTCAGCCTGCTGACCCGGCCGAAATGACCGAGGTTACCGCCCCGACGACAGGGGTCGCAGAGCGGTAACGTCCTGGCCCGGCCCGGATCAGGCCGTGCCGCTCACTCCTCGTCGGCGTCCACGTCCGTGCCGGGGGCGACGGTCAGCGTCACGCCGCGCCGTTCCAGGATGCGCAGGGCCTTGCGGGCGGTCTTGATGTGTTCGGCGCGGCTTTCGCGCACCTCCTGCCAGGCTGCCTTGCGGGCGCCGGGCTTGGCGTCGGGGTTGGCCGCGCTCCATTCGACCTGCCACAGGGCGCGCACCAGAAGGCGTGCGACCTTGCCCGCGTCCGATTTCGCGTCTGCCGTGTCGGTGGCGTCTTCGGCGATCTGATCTGCCATGGTGTTGATCCTTTCCGTGACCAAAATCTGCTGCGCAGAAAGGACATCAGGCCCCGCCCCTTGTCAATCGGCGATCCGTCGCCGGGCTGCCGCCGGAAGGGTGCCGCCGGGGCCGCGGGGGGGGTTGCCTTGGATTGTTGCCAAACGCCCCGTTTCGGCCGCATTCGCCTTAACCCGCGTTAAACCTTCTGCCCCAGTCTCGGCCGCGCACAGGGGTGTGCGGGGAACGTGGAATGGGTCTTTTCAGGCATGTGGCCACGTTCGTGGCCGCAATCGAGCAGTTTGTCACCGGCATAACCGATCTCGGCATCGCCTGGATCGGCGGGCAGCCGCGGCTTTATGCCATGACCCGCCCCGACGGCGGGCTGAGCGTGTTCGATCTGGCCGGCGACGGGGCGGCGGGCCTGCTGGGCACGCAGGCCCACCAGCCGGGGCTGGGCCATCTGGCCGTGCCGCAGATCGGGATGCTGACCGGGGCGGCGGGCAGCGTCATCCTGCCGGTCGGGCTGCAGAACGGCGCGGGCCTTGGCGTCGGGCTGACGGGCGATGGCCGGTTCGGCGGGCGCGTGACCTTTGCCGATGGCGAGAGGCCCGCCCCCGACCTGCTGGCAACCGCCAGCCAGTCGATCGGCGGGCACACCTTCGTCTATGCCAGCCGGCCGGGCAGCGACCGGCCGGTCAGCTACGAGCTGACCGCGGCGGGCGACCTGCGCCAGATGGCGGCGGCCGGCACCGGCACGGGCGGCAGCGGCTGCGCCGCCGAAAGCCTGATCACCCTCGATGTCGGCGCCCGGTCCTTCCTGATCGCGGCATCCACCCTTGGCGACCGGGTGACGGCCTACAGCCTGCAGGCCAACGGCACCCTGGTCGAGACCGACGTGCTCGACAGCGCCAGCGGCATCGGCCTGTCGCGGCCCGGCGCGGTGGCGGGTGTCACGCTGCACGGGGCGAGCTACGTGATCATGGCGGGCACCGGCAGCTCGTCGCTGTCGGTGGCGCGGCTGACGCCCGAGGGGCGGCTGCTGCCGGTCGACCATGTGATCGACGGGCTGGACACCCGGTTCCAGTCGGTCACCGCCCTGACCAGCTTCCAGATCGGCGAGCGGGCGTTCGTGCTGGCCGGCGGGGCGGATGACGGGATCAGCCTGTTCACCCTGCTGCCGGACGGCCGGCTGATCCACCTTTCCAGCATCGCGGACACGCTGGCGACCACGCTGACCAATGTCACGGCGCTGGCTGCGGCGGTGGTGGGCAACCGGGTGCTGGTCTTTGCCGCGGGCGAAGGCGAGGCCGGGCTGACGCAGTTCGACCTCGACCTAGGGAGCTTCGGGGTGTCGCTGGCCAGTGCTGCGGCAAGGATCGGCGGCACGGCGCGGAACGACCTGCTGATGGCGACCGGCAGCGGGGCCGCCGCCCTGACCGGCGGGGCGGGCGACGACATCCTGGTGGGCGGGGCCGGGGCTGCGCGCCTGTCGGGCGGCGAGGGGGCCGACATCTTCGTGATCCCGGCCAACGGCCAGGCCAATGTCATCACCGATTTCCAGCCCGGGGTGGACCGGCTCGACCTGACGCTGATGCCGATGCTGCACAGCGTGGGGCAACTGCAGATCACCGCCACCGCCACCGGCGCCTGGTTGCAGTTCGGCGGGACCGTCATCACCCTGATCAGCGCCGACGGCACGCCGATCCTGCCGGGCTTCTTCACCAGCGCGGGCCTGCTGGGCCTGTCGCGCTATGCGCCGGTGCTGCTGGCCGAAAGCCCCAGCGGGGCCACGACCGGCACGGCCGGCCCCGACCTGCTGCGCGGCACGGCCAGGGCCGACATTCTGGACGGGCTCGGGGGCGATGACACGCTGCGGGGGGCGGGCGGCAACGACCGGATGTTCGGCGATACCGGCGACGACCTGATCTTCGGGGCGGCGGGCGCGGATACGCTGAACGGCGGCAGCGGTGCCGACACCCTCAAGGGCGGAGGGGGCAATGACCGGATCGACGGCGGAAGCGGAAACGACCGGGCGGCGGGCGGGGGGGGCAGGACCGGATCGCGGGCGGGGCGGGCGACGACGTTCTTCTGGGCGGCGAGGGCAACGACACCCTGGGCGGCGGCACCGGCAGGGATCTGCTGACGGGCGGCCCGGGGGCGGACAGCTTCGTGTTCGGGCTCGGCGACGGGCGCGACCGGATCACCGACTTCGGCCACCGACAGGGCGACCGGCTGCACCTCGGCGCCGACCTGTGGGACGGCCCCCTGACCGCCGCCGCGGTGGTGGCGGCCTTTGCCGAGGTTTCGGGCGACAGGGTGGTGTTCGACTTCGGCGACGGCGACCGGCTGATCCTCGACGGTGTGACCACGCTGCACCAGCTTGCAAACTTCATCGACATCATCTGACCGGGCGGGAACCCGCCCCTCTTGACCGGGGCCCGGGTTGCCGCCCGATCATCGCCCGCAACCGCATCGCAGGGAAAACAGGCCATGCCCGAGATCACCGCTGCCGAACAGCTTCTGATCGAACTCGTCAACCGCGCCCGGCTCGACCCGCTGGCCGAGGCCCGGCGCTTCGGGACAGACCTGAACCAGGGCCTGAGCCCCGGCCAGCTGGGCCCCGAGGCACGCCAGGTGCTGGCCCCGAACGCGCTGCTGCATCAGGCCGCCGAGGCACATGCGCAATGGATGCTGGACCAGGACATCTTCAGCCATACCGGGGCCGGCGGCAGCGCCCCGCATGACCGGATGGAGGATGCGGGCTATGCCTTCACCGGCGCAGCTGGACCTCGGGCGAGAACATCGCCTGGGTCCGCTCCACCGGCGCGATCACGCTGAATGGCACGATAGAGACGCAGCACCGCAACCTGTTTCTCAGCGCGGGCCACCGGGTGAACATCCTGAACGACGCCTTCCGCGAACTGGGCGTCGGGCAGAAAACCGTCTCTGTTGCGGCGTTCAGAGCCGCTTTTCACACCGCGTCGGTCTTCAGCCATTGCGCCAGCCGCACCCGCAGACCGGGGTCAAGGGCCGGCCCCGACAGGGTCAGCCGCCCGCCGCGCGTGCTGAGAAACAGGCCGGGGCGGATTTCCTCGCCCTCGGCATCGGGCTGCGCCCTCCCCCCGGCATCGCTGCGCACGGGGGCAGGCCAGGACTGGGGGTGGGAACTCGGGGCCAGATTCGGGGCCAGATTCGGGGTTCACCCCAGGGTTGCCCACGGGATCGGGCACGGACTGGAGGTCGGGAACCGCCCCCGGGTCAGGCCTGCGCGCCAGCAGCGCCGCCAGGACCGCCTGTTCCGCCTCGGCGCTGGCCGGGGGGCTGTCGCGCAGCGCAATCGCAAGGCGCGGGGCAAGGGCCGCATCCTCATCCAGCCCGCGCGCCAAGGCCAGGCCCAGCCGTTCGGGCAGGGCTGCGGGAAAGCGCAACAGTCCCCGGAGGCCGTGATAGAGACCTAAAAACGTCCCGATCTTGGAGCGTTTCGACCGGCTGGCGGCCGCGAACAGCCGCTGCAGCGCGATTTTTTCCGAGCCGAATATCCCCGCCTCGACCGCCTTCGCCGCGATCCGCGCCCGTTCCCAGTAGGAAAGCCCCAGCCGGATCTCGTTTTCCTCGACCATCGCGACATAGGCGTCTTCCGACGAGGCATGGAGGCGCGCCAGCGCCAGCACTGTGGCAAAGCGCGGCTCGCCGGTCTCGGCCAGCAATTGCCGCAGCGCGGTCAGCCGCCGCCAGCCCGAGATCAGGCCATAGCGCCCGCCGCCAAGGTCGGCCACCTCGATCGGGGTGCGCTGGCCGTGGCTGCGCAGGCTGGCCATCAGGCTTTCCAGCTCCTCCGCATCGTTGCCCAGCCGGTCGCGCACCAGCCAGGCCTCCTCGATCGCGGCGAGGTCCAGCCGCAGCACCATGCGCCCCTCGCTGCGCGCCGCCGTCAGTTCGGCCGTCACCTCGCGCAGGGCGGCGGTGGCGGCGGCATCGCCGGTGACGCGGGCAATCGGCGCCGGGGCGACGCCGAGCGGATACATCGCCTTGGTTTCGGGGGCCGGGCCGTCGAAATAGTCGTCGC
Source organism: Paracoccaceae bacterium Fryx2 (assembly GCA_032334235.1). Classification (NCBI taxonomy): domain Bacteria; kingdom Pseudomonadati; phylum Pseudomonadota; class Alphaproteobacteria; order Rhodobacterales; family Paracoccaceae; species Paracoccaceae bacterium Fryx2. The sequence goes on along the minus strand of JAVSGI010000001.1, from coordinate 102,153 downwards.
GCGCCGGGGTCAGGCGTCTGCGCTTGGCCATGGAGGCTCCTTTCCGGCGACCGGATGTTTCGCGCGCGAAACATTTCCACCGCAACCTGCTGATTTCATTGTGCCCCGCCCTGCCCCTGACGCGGCGATGCTTGATCTGGAACATTCCGGGCACCGGAGCGGAAGCCTAGACTCGGGGCAGGAAAAACCGAAAGGATCCGGGCGATGACACTTTCTAGCCTCTTCAATGCCGACCTGGCCGACCCGCTGTTCCGGGGCGATCCCGTGCCGGGCAGTCTGGGCGGGCTGGCCGAGCCGCCGGTCACGGCGGTGGACCTGTTCCGCTTCGATGCCGATGTCGGCGGGCTGGTGCTGCAGGCCTCTTACGACGATCTGGCGTCGGCGCTGAACGTGGCGGTGGCGGGTGACACGGTCGTGGTCAACGACCCGGCGGTGGGCGGCACGGCCCGCGTGCTGCTCGACGGGGTGACCGTGGCCGGCCCCGCCGGGTTTGTCGCCACGCTGACGCTGGCCGCCGGGGTGCATCATTTCCAGACCCAGGGGGCGGCGGATTTCCGCATCACCGGCAATGGCGAAAACAACGGCATCTTCGGGGCCGAAGGCAACGACATCCTGAAAGGGCAGGGCGGGGCGGATTTCCTGGAAGGCTGGACCGGCAATGACCGGCTGATCGGCGGCGCGGGGCGCGACATCCTGCTGGGGATGGACGGGGCCGACACCCTGCTGGGCGGTGGCGGGCGCGACGAGCTGATCGGCGGGCGCGGCGCCGACGTGCTGACCGGCGGTGTGGGGGCGGACAGCTTCGTGTTCGAGGCCAAAGGCGGCCGGGACCGGATCACCGATTTCGAGGACGACATCGACACCCTGCGGCTTGACCCCGCGCTGTGGGACAACGCGCGCCTGACGCGGGCCCAGGTGGTGGCGGAATTCGGCGCCGACACCGAGGCCGGGCTGGTGCTGACCTTCGGGCCCGGGCTGGTGGTGACGGTGGCGGGGATGGACAGCGCGTCGATCCTGAACGACCTCGCCTTCCTCTGACGGATGCGGGAAATGTTTCGCGCGCGAAACATTTCCCCCCCGTGCCGTGCAGGGGCTGCGGGCGGTCATTTCGCCGCCATCCCGCCGGCCGCCGCCAGTTCCTCGCGCCGCCAGACCCCCAGCAGCAGCCGCTTGAAGGCGGCATAGGTGGCATCGAAGGTCTCGCGGCCGCGGATGTAGGTGTCGCGGTTGAAGTCGCGGTAATCGGCCTCGTAGATGCCGTTGACCTGCTCGCCGGCCTGGCCGATCAGCGCGGTGAAATCCTGGCGCTGCGGCGTCATGGCGCGGCCCATGTGGGCCTGCATCAGCCCGGCCATCTCGGCCTGCTGGGCGGAATCGTAGCGGGTGATCAGCAGGCGCACCGCATCCCATTCGAACGCCAGCTCGGGGCGCCCCAGCGCGCGGGCGGCCATGTTCTCGCCCTCCTCGATCGACCGGAAGGTGGCGTGCAGCATGTCGAAGAACCGCCCCGTGCTGTCGAACTCCAGAAACGAGGCGCCCACCGGCACCAGCACGATATCGGCTGCCGCCAGACCGTTGATCGTGAGATAGCCAAGCGCCGGCGGGGTATCGAGAAAGATCACGTCATAGGCATCGAGGATGCCGTCGGCCGCCAGTGTTTCGGTCAGCGCATCCCAGAGCTTCCAGCCCCGCCCCTGCATCCGCCAGACCGGAATCTGGAATTCCGCCCAGTAAAGGTTCAGCTGGCTGCCGATCAGGTCGATGTTGGGCCAGTGGGTCTTCTGGATCAGGTCGGCGCTGCGCAGCTTCAGCGCCTCGGACAGGGTGTCGTCGAGCGGCAGGGGTGTTTCGCCGCGGGCGGCGCGGGCGCGGTTGTCGGCCTGCAGGTGGCCCGCATAGTGCCGCGCCAGCAGCGGGAACACCGTGCCCCATTCGTCGGCCACCCTGCCGCCGAAGATCGAGGTCATCGAGCCCTGGCTGTCGAGGTCGATCACCAGCACCCGGTAGCCGTCGAGGGCTGCCGACATCGCCAGATGCGCCGCCGTCGAGGTCTTGCCGACCCCGCCCTTGAAGTTCGCCACCGCCACGATCTTTGCGGGCAGCCCGGCCGGGCGGTAGGGGCGGTATTCCTTGGTCTTCGACCCCAACGCCGCGAAATGGTCGCGCAGGCGCAGCACCTCTTCGAGGGTGAACCACTTCGCCCCGCCCTCGGTTTCGGCGATGCCCTGCGGCAGGTCGGGGTTGGCCTTCAGCACCCGGCGGAAATGCGCGGTGGCCACCGGGATCAGGTAGCGGGTGATCTCCCAGGTCGAGAACAGCCGCAAGGACTTGCGCCCGTCCTCGTTCAGCCCGCGCGACGCCAGATCGTCGCGCCCGCGGCCGCAGGCGGCGGCGATGGTGCCGAAGCCCGCGGTGGTCAGGGGGGCGTCAAGCTCGGCCAGGGCGACATCGGGGGCGATGTTGAAATAGGGCGGCAGCGGCTGCGCCGCCTCGCGGGGTGCCGCGTTCCGGGCGCTGCCCGGTCTGGCGGCCTCGCCCTTGCCTGCCCGTGGCCTTGCTGCCATTGCCGCCTCCTTCGCCGTACCTTGGGCACCGCATCTTGCGTCATGTGCGCGGTTTTCCTCAATGTACCTGCTTTTTGCGCACATGGAAGGATTTATCGCATCCCGATTCGCATCTTGCTGTGTTTTCTGCGCAATTTCTGCAGCCCTGCCACAGGGGCGGCGGGGGCTGTTGCAGGCGGGCCTCAGTTATCTATGTGTTATCTAATAGTTAAGGGCGGGGGCCTTCTTGCCATCCTGCTGATATCACAACGGAAAATGCGCCATCGTCAGGAACGGGCGACTCTGAACCCCCGATGTGCCGACTCCGAACCCCCGCTCGGGCGACTCTGAACCCCCGATGTTCTGCGCCGCCCCGCTGCGTGATGCTGGACGGCTGCGGCGGGGCCGGCGTAAGCTGGGTGTCACTGAAACCCCGAAGTGCCCGCCGCCCCCGCATCGCCGGGACGGTGGGCACCGCGGGGGCAGGCAGAGGCAGAAACGGGCAGCGGCAGTCGCCGCAAAGATCCGGCAGGCAAGACGGCGGGCAGATGGCACGACAAGGATCACCGGGGCCGGAGGCGGCCCCCGGGCACGCACACGGACCGGGCGTCGCCGCGGCGGGGGGGCTCTTGCCGCGGCGGCACCCCGCGGCCGATTTCTTCGTCTGCGACATCCTGGGGGCGCTGCCCAAGGACGACCTCGCCTCGATGGAACACCCGCTGTTCTCGCTGGCGACGCGGCCCGACCTGCGGGTGCTGGCCTATGCCCACAACGGCGTGGCGATCACCGTCACGCCCTCGGTGCGCGGTCTGGCGACGCTGTTTGACAAGGACATCCTGATCTACTGCATCAGCCAGCTCATGGCGGCGCTGAACGCGGGCCGCGCCATCAGCCGCACGCTGCACCTGACGGCGCATGACCTGCTGGTGGCGACCAACCGCGAAACCTCGGGCGACGGCTATGCCCGGCTCTGCGACGCGTTCGAGCGGCTGGCGGGCACCCGCATCACCACCAACATCGTCACCGGCGCGGTCGAGACCACCAGCGGCTTCGGCCTGATCGACAGCTGGCAGATCGTGCGCCGCAGCCGGGGCGGGCGCATGGTGCAGGTGATGGTCACCCTGTCGGACTGGCTGTTCCGGGCGGTGCTGGCGAAATCGGTGCTCACGCTCAGCCGCGACTATTTCCGCCTGCGCAAGCCGCTGGAACGGCGGGTCTACGAACTGTCGCGCAAGCATTGCGGGCGGCAGCCGGAATGGCGGGTCTCGGTGGCGGTGCTGGCCAAGAAATCCGGCTCGGCCAGCCCGCTGCGGGTGTTCCGCAAGATGCTGCGCGACATGATCGCGGCCAATCACCTGCCCGACTACACCCTGGCGGAAGAGCCGGGCGACATCCTCTGCGTCACCCGGCGCGATCTGGTGCTGGCCCCCGGCGAGGGGCCGCACCTGCGCCCCGCCACGCTGGAGCAGGCGCGCGACCTGGCGCCGGGCTGGGACGTTCATGCGCTGGTCGCCGAATGGGGCGACATCTGGGCGCGCAGCGGCCGCCCCCGGCTGCGCTCGCCCGATGCGGCGTTCCTGGGCTGGCTGAAGAAGCGCGGCCCTTAGGCGGCGCCCGTCAGGTCAGAACCGGTTGGTCAGGCCGAGGGTCTGGCCGATCAGACCCATCACCGTGCGCACCGAATTGAGCGGCGATTCGGTCGCCAGCACCAGATCCTCGGGCTGGATGTTGAAGTTGCGCGCGCTGAACAGACCGTCGGCCGTCGTCAGGTCCAGCGTGAAGACCGCGCGGGCCCGGTCGGGGCCGCTGCCGTCCTGGCGCACCGCGCTGGCGGGGTATTCGCGCAGGATCAGCACGCCCTTCGGGTTGGCCCGCGCCTCCTCGACGCCGCCGATCAGCGACACCGCATCCAGCGCCGACACGCTGTCCTGCGGGAAATAGACCAGGTTCTGCTGCCCGGTGGCGCCAAGCGCGATGAAATAGCGCTTGTCCTCCTCGACGATCACCTTGTCGCCGCCGCGCAGCGTGGTGTCCATCTGCGGATTTGCGAACAGCCGCGTCATCGAGATGCCATGCGTGGCATTGCCCCGCACCAGCCGGATCTGCGGGTTGCGCAGCCCGGCGGTGACGCCGCCGCCCTGGCTGATCAGGCTCAGCAGGCTGAAGTCGCGGTCGGGCAGCGGGTAGGTGCCGGCCTTGCCGACGCCGCCCACCAGATCGACCGAGTTCTGCCGCCCCGGCGTCACCGAAAGCTGGACCTGCGGCGAGGCCAGGATAGCGCCAAGCTGGGCCTGGATCGCGCTGCGCGCCTGGTCGGGGGTCTGGCCGCGCACCAGCACCTCGTCGATATAGGGCACGAAGATGGTGCCCGCAGGCGAGACCGCGATCCCCGCGATCTCGACCACCTTCTGCTGGTCGGCGGTCAGCAGCGAGTTTTCGTCATTGTCCCAGATCCGCAGGTCGACCCGGTCGCCCGGCGCGATCGACTGGGTCGAGGGCCCGCGCGACCGGGCGATCCAGTTGTGGCCCGGCACGGCCCCGCTGGAGGGCCAGCGCGACACCTTGTCGATGTTCTCGCGCGTGACCGAGACGACCATCAGATCGCGGACCTCGCCCTCGCCATCCTTCAGGATCTCGCGCTGGACGGCACCGCCGCGCGGAAGGTCGCAGGCAGTCAGCAACACCATGCCGCAAAGCGACACGAAAATCCGGAAGGCGGGCAGGCCCATGGGTCTTTCCAAACATATTTGACGTGCAGAAATCCGGCTGAGCCCCGCACCAAGGGCAAGATACTGATCTGCGGGGACAGGTCAACGGTCACCCGGCCTGCCGAGGGTTTTCCGCGGGCCTGTGGTGGACGGGCGACGCAATCGGCGGTGGCCGGGCGGAAACCGGCCGGAAACCGGCCCGTCCGGCCCCGGGTCGGGCGGGCCGGACAGGCGCGGCGGGGCCGCGGCCCCCTGCGGGCCTGCGGGGCGAATCGGCGGGGCGAATCGCCGTGCGGCCCCCGCGCTCAGCGGCCGACCGAGACGTAATCCCCAAATCCTGCGTCCAGCACCGCCTGGCGTGAATAGATGTTGCGCAGGTCGGCCATGCGCGGGGTCCGCATCGCTTGCGCCAGACGCGGCAGGTCCAGCGCGCGGAACTCGTTCCATTCGGTCAGGATCACCACCAGGTCGGCACCCTCGGCCGCCGCATAGGCATCCGCCGCCCAGGTCACGCCGGGCAGCAGGGCGGCGCCCTCGTGCTGGCCCTGCGGGTCGGTGGCCTGCACCCGCGCCCCGCCCCCCACCAGGGCCGGCACGATGGTCAGCGAGGGCGCGTCGCGCATGTCGTCGGTGTTGGGCTTGAAGGTCACCCCCAGCACCGCGATGGTGCGCCCGTTGACGCTGCCGCCGCAGATGTCGGTGATCTTGTCGATCATCCGGCGCTTGACCTCGTCATTGACCTTGATCACCGCCTCGGTGATCTGCATCGGCACCGCATGTTCCTGCCCGATCCGGGCCAGCGCCCGGGTGTCCTTGGGGAAACAGCTGCCGCCATAGCCCGGCCCCGCGTGGAGGAACTTGTTGCCGATGCGCCCGTCAAGCCCCATGCCGCGGCTGACCTGCTTCACGTCGGCACCGACCTTTTCGCACAGCGCCGCGATCTCGTTGATGAAGGTGATCTTGGTGGCAAGGAAGGCGTTGGCCGCATACTTGATCATCTCGGCGCTTTCCAGATCGGTGGCGACGACCGGAAAGTCGCGCAGCGACAGCGGGCGGTAGATGTCGCGCATCACCTTTTCGGCGCGGTCGGTCTCGATGCCCAGCACGACGCGGTCGGGGCGCATGAAATCGTCGATCGCCGCCCCCTCGCGCAGGAATTCGGGGTTCGAGGCCACGTCGAAATCCAGCCCCGGGTTGGCGGCGGCCACCACCTCCTTGACCTTGCGGTTGGTTCCGACCGGCACGGTGGACTTGGTGACGATCACCACATAGTTCTTGGCGGCGCGCGCGATCTCGGCGGCGGCGGCCATCACGTAGGTCAGGTCGGCATGGCCGTCGCCGCGCCGCGTCGGCGTGCCCACCGCGATGAACACCGCATCGGCCCCGGTCACCGCCTGTTCCAGATCCAGCGTGAACGACAGCCGCCCCGCGGCGGTGTTGCGCGCCATCAGCACGTCAAGCCCCGGCTCGTAGATCGGCACCTCGCCGCGGTTCAGCATCTCGATCTTGCGCGCGTCCTTGTCGACGCAGATCACGTCATGCCCGAAATCGGAAAAGCATACCCCCGACACGAGTCCGACATAGCCGGTTCCGATCATTGCAATGCGCATGAAAAATATCCCGATGGTGACTATGGCCTGCAGAAGGCGAGTCGGCGGGCGTCTTGTCAAGGGGTTGGCAGGGGGCCGCAGGGCGGGGGGGCAGATCGCGCATGACAGGGCGCGGCGCTTCCGCTACCCCATCAGGCAGGAGTTCCGCCGCACCCGGAGGTTTGCTTGCACATCGAACAGACGGCCTTGCCGGGCGTGCTGATCCTGCAGCCGCGGCGCTTTGGCGACGACCGCGGTTTTTTCAGCGAGGTCTGGAGCCGCGCGACCCTGCAGGCCCATGGCATCGACATCGATTTCGTGCAGGACAACCATTCGCTCAGCCGCGCGGCGGGCGTGGTGCGCGGGCTGCACTACCAGTCGCCGCCCCATGCCCAGGACAAGCTGGTGCGGGTCGGGGCCGGGGCGGTGCTGGATGTGGCGGTCGACGTGCGGCGCGGCTCGCCCACATACGGGCGCTGGGTGGGGGTCGAGCTTTCGGCGGAAAACGGGCGGCAACTGCTGATCCCCAAGGGGTTCCTGCACGGCTTCGTCACCCGGGCGCCCGATACCGAGCTGCTTTACAAGTGTTCCGACGTCTATGCCCCCGGTTGCGACGGGGCGGTGCGGTTCGACGACCCCGATCTCGGCATCGACTGGGGCATCCGTGCCGATGCCGCGATCCTGTCGGCCAAGGACCGGGCGGCGCAGGGCTTTGCCGCTTTCGCCTCGCCCTTCGTCTGCGGAGCCTGAGCGATGAAGATCCTGGTCACCGGCGGCGCGGGGTTCATCGGCTCGGCGGTGGTGCGCCAGGCGGTGGCGGCGGGCCACCGCGTCGTCAATGTCGATTGCCTGACCTATGCCGCCTGTCTGGCCAACGTGGCCCCGGTGGCCGAAAACCCGGCCTATGCCTTCGAGCGCGCCGACATCCGCGATGCCGCCGCCATGGCGCGCATCTTCGCCGCCCACGCCCCCGATGCGGTGATGCATCTGGCCGCCGAAAGCCATGTCGACCGCTCGATCGACGGGCCGGGGGCCTTCATCGACACCAACATCACCGGCACCTACACGCTGCTGCAGGCGGCGCGAGGCTACTGGGAAGGGCAGGGGCGGCCCGGCACCTTCCGCTTTCACCACATCTCGACCGACGAGGTCTATGGCTCGCTGGGGCCCGTCGGGGCCTTCAGCGAAACCACGCCCTATGCGCCGAACAGCCCCTATTCGGCGTCAAAGGCGGCATCCGACCATCTGGTGCGGGCCTGGGCGGAGACCTACGGCCTGCCGGTGCTGGTGACCAACTGTTCCAACAACTACGGCCCCTACCACTTCCCCGAAAAGCTGATTCCGGTGGTGATCCTCAAGGCGCTGGCCGGGCAGCCGATCCCGGTCTATGGCACCGGCGCCAACGTGCGTGACTGGCTGTATGTCGAGGATCACGCCGACGCGCTGCTGACCGTGCTGGCCCGCGGCCAAGTCGGTCGGACCTACAACATCGGCGGCGAAAACGAGATGCGCAACATCGACCTCGTGCGGCTGATCTGCGCCATCCTGGACGGCAAGCGCCCGGATCACGCGCCCCATGCCCGGCTGATCACCTTCGTGGCCGACCGCCCCGGCCATGACGCGCGCTATGCCATCGACCCGACCCGCATCCGCACCGAACTGGGCTGGCGCCCCTCGGTCACGCTGGAGCAGGGGCTGGAGCGCACGGTGCAATGGTATCTCGACAACGCGGCGTGGTGGCAGCCGTTGCAGGCCCGTCAGGGTGTGGGCCGGCGGCTGGGGGGCGGGACATGAGGCTGCTGGTGTTCGGCCAGACCGGGCAGGTGGCTTGCGAGCTGCGCCGTCTGGGGCCGGGGGCGACCTTCCTCGGCCGCGCCGACGCCGATCTGGCCGACCCCGGGGCCTGCGCCGCCGCGGTCCGGCTGGCCGCGGCCGATGTGGTGATCAACGCCGCCGCTTACACGGCGGTGGACCGTGCCGAAACCGACGAGGCGCTGGCGATGCGGGTCAACGGCGCCAGCCCCGCCGCGATGGCGCGGGCGGCGGCGGCGCGGGGCCTGCCCTTCCTGCACATCTCGACCGATTACGTGTTCGACGGCAGCGGCACCCGGCCTTGGCAGCCCGATGACGCGCCCGCGCCGCTGGGCGCCTACGGCCGCTCGAAACTGGCGGGCGAGACGGGGGTGCGGGCGGCGGGGGGGCACATGCCATCCTGCGCACCTCCTGGGTGTTTTCGGCGCATGGCACGAATTTCGTCAGGACCATGCTGCGGCTTGGCGCGGCGCGGCCCGTGCTGGGCGTGGTGGCCGACCAGACCGGCGGGCCGACGCCTGCCGCCGATCTGGCCGCCGCCCTGCTGACGATGGCGCGCGCCTTCCATGCCGGGCAGGGCCGGCCGGGCACCCATCACTTCGCGGGCGCGCCCGACGTGTCCTGGGCCGGTTTCGCGCGCGAGATCTTCGCGCAGGCGGGCATGGCCACCACCGTCACCGACATCGCCACCGCCGCCTACCCCACCCCCGCCCGCCGCCCCGCCAATTCCCGGCTGGACTGTTCCGGGCTTGCCGCCGCTTATGGCATCGCCCGCCCCGACTGGCGCGCGGGCCTGCGGGCGGTGCTCGACCAGATCGGAGACATTGCATGAAAGCGCGCAAGGGCATCATCCTGGCCGGCGGGACCGGCACCCGGCTTTACCCGATCACCGTGGCGGTCTCGAAACAGCTGCTGCCGATCTATGACAAGCCGATGATCTATTACCCGCTGTCGGTGCTGATGCTGGCGGGCATCCGCGAGATCGCCATCATCACCACCCCGCAGGATCAGGACCAGTTCCGCCGCGCGCTTGGCGACGGCTCGGCCTGGGGGCTTGCGTTCACCTACATCGCCCAGCCCTCGCCCGACGGTCTGGCGCAGGCCTATCTGCTGGCCGAGGATTTCCTGGGCGGCGCGCCCTCGGCGATGGTGCTGGGCGACAACATCTTCTACGGCCACGGCCTGCCCGAACTGCTGCACGCCGCCGATGCCCAGACGGCGGGCGGCACGGTGTTCGGCTACCGGGTGGCCGACCCCGAACGCTACGGCGTGGTGGCCTTTGGCCCCGATGGCCGCGCCGTCGCGATCGTCGAGAAACCGGCGGTGCCGCCGTCGAACTTCGCGGTGACCGGGCTTTACTTCCTGGACGGCACCGCCCCGGCGCGGGCCCGCGAGGTGCGCCCCTCGGCCCGGGGCGAGCTGGAGATCACCACCCTCTTGGAAATGTATCTGGCGGCGGGCCTGCTGACGGTGCAGCAGATGGGGCGCGGCTATGCCTGGCTTGACACCGGCACCCATGGCAGCCTGCTCGACGCCGGCAATTTCGTGCGCACACTGGAGGACCGACAGGGCCTGCAATCGGGCTGCCCCGAGGAAATCGCCTTCGGCAAGGGCTGGATCAGCCGCGACCAGCTGCTGGCCCTCGCCGGAGACTACCGCAAGAACGACTACGGCGCCTATCTGGTCCGGCTGGCCGGGGCGGGGGCCTGAGCCGCCCCTTTCAACCCTCGGCCATGTTGCGGATCAGGGCGGCGACCCGGCCCATGATCGCGGGGGTCGCTTCGGGCAGGCGGCTCTCGTAATCGGGCAGGGCGGGTGCCTCCATCGGCGGGAAGGGCGTGCGGTCGGCGCCCAGAAAGGTGCGGGCCGCCTGATAGTTGGTGTCGCGGAACCGAAGGCGCAGGGTCTGGCGCGCCTTGAGCGACAGAAGGCCCGCCCGGGTCTGCTGCAGGCTGGCGGCATTTTCCTGCGCCATCTGCACCAGCCGCACCACGAAGGCGTGATGCCCCTCGGACCGCGTCAGCCAGGGGTTGGACAGCCGCAGGTAATCCAGCGCGTCGGGCGGCAGCGACACCTTGTGCAGGATCGACAGGTCCGGCGGGGCGAAGTCGGGCAGCCGGGTGCAGCCGAGGGTGCGCAGGAAATCGGCAAGGATGCCGTCGGGCAGGTGGGCCGCGCCGAACAGCCGCAGGCGCACGGCGCCCACCCCGAACAGTTCGCTCCACGGGCGCAGCAGCTTCATGGTGTCGAGGAAGAACAGGGTTTCCTCGGCCATGTACTGTTCCAGCGTGCGGGCCTCGCGGTTCTCGAAATCCTTGACGAACTGGTTGTAGAAGCTTTCCAGATAGCTGTCGGGGCTGCGCAGGTAGAAGATCACGGCGACCTCGTAGCGCGTCGCCAGCACCGCCAGCCGCGCGGGGTCGAGGCCCAGCCCGAATTCCTCGCAGCTCAGCACCACCACCGGCTGCGGGGCGGCGTCGATTTCCGCGAACAGCGCGGCCCAGTGTTCCAGCGCCTCCAGCGGGCGGTCCTTCAGGCCGGGGTTGCGCAGATCCCAGCTCAGCCGGAAATGCGCCTGATAGATCCGTCCCGACTGGGGATAGAGGATGCCCAGATCATCCAGCGCCGCCGCGTTGCGCGCCAGGCTGCTTTGCAGGAAGGTGGTGGCGGTCTTGTGCGCGCCGATGTGCAGGAAAAGCCGCTTCTTCATCGTGCCCCCTTTCCCCCCGGTGTCGCCGGGCCCGTGGCGGCGGTCATTTGCGGGCGGCCCGCAGCATCGGCACATGCATGTCGATCGCGTCGAGATAGGCCCAGCCATGCGAGGGGCCGATGTCGTGCAGCAGGCGGTGAAGGCGCCCGGTGTAATGGCCGAAATCGGGCAGGTGGATCTCGCTGTCGGGCAGGTCGCGGAACGCCGCGGGCCCCAGCGCCTTCTGCATCCAGACCCACAGTTCCGCCGCGGCCTTGACGAAGACCGGCCGCAGGTCGGGGCGCAGGCCCGACCAGCACCAGTTCACCGTGTTGACATAGGACCGCAGCAGCGGGCCCGTGTCGTTCCAGCCCTCGGACAGCGCGCGCTTCAACATCAGGCGATACATTTCCAGCGAATAGAAGCTGCGCTCGTCGCCCTGCTTGATGTCCTGCCCCGGGTGCTGGCGATAGCCGTAATGCACATGGTCCAGCATCGGCACATGGCGCAGGGGTTGCAGCGTCAGCAGCTGGAAGATCTGGTCGTCGAAGGCGCGGATGTGTTCGGGAAACCAGATCTTGCGGTTGTCGAGATAGTCGCGCCGGTAGACCCGGCGCCAGATCGTCGGCTGACCGATGCTCAGCAGGGCGGCGGGCAGGGTGCAGCAGGTGCCGCCGCCGAAGGCGTGGCGCCGGGCGGCCAGAAACTCGGGGTCTTGCGCCTCGTAGGAGGGGTCATGCCGCAGGCCGCCGGTGTCGTCATGCAGCGTCTCGAACCCGCCCTGCACCACCTCCGCCCCGGTGTAGCGCGCGAGGTCCAGCAGGCCGGAATAGAGCCCCGGCCCCGGCACGTCATCGGCATCGACAAAGGCGATGTGGCCCGCATCCGACATCAGCCGCCCGTAGTTGCGCGCCGAGGCGCAGCCGCCGTTGGCCTTGCGGTGCAGCGCGACGCGGGGGTGCCCGTCATAGCCCGCCGCCACCAGATCGCCGCCGCCATCGGTCGAGCCGTCATCGACCACCAGCACACGCACCTCGTCGGACGGTCCGGCCAGGATGCCCTCGACACAGTCCACGATCCAGTCGCGCGCGTTGTACATCGCCACCACCACATCCAGCCCCGGGCGGTGCCCGGTCAGGTCGGCACTGCGCCGCAGTTTCAACAGCGGCACGCCCGCCACCGGCAGCCAGGTCTGGCGCAGGCCACGGGTCGTGCCATGCACCAGACGCGAGGGCACCTGCGTCCACAGCTCGCCCAGCACATGGTCGAGCGGGGCCTGCGCCAGATCCTCCAGGATGGCGGTCTCGGCATGGGGGGCGGTCAGCTTCAGCAGGCGCGGCGCCAGCCCCGCAAGGGCCGCGGCGGGCAGGGTGGGAAAGCGGCAGGGCTCGAACAGGCCGGACGCAGGCGCGCCCCGCTCGATCACCCCGCGCAGGTCAAGATGGCGGCGGTAATCCTGCGCCGGACACAGCGCCAGCAGCGCCGCCATGGCCCCGGGGGCCTGCGGGGTCTGCGCCACAGCACCCAGGGCCTCCTGCACCGCCGCCAGCGCATCCGGCACCGGGGCCGCGCCCTGCGCGCCCCCGACGGCGACGTTCAGCGCCAGCACGTTCCGCAGCCCCAGCGTGTCGATGTTGATCTTCAGCCGGGCGAAGGCCACGGGTTCGGGCTCGAAGCACCACACGGTCCAGCCGGGGAAGGCGCAGGCGAAGGGCAGCGCGAAGCCGCCGAACCCCGCGCCGATGTCGAGGGCCACGCCTTCGGCCGCGAGGGTCTGGGTTGCCAGCGCCGGTTCGTAGATCTCGCGCAGCCGCCACAGCGTGTCGTCGCGCAGAAAGGCATCCTGCGGCGCGGCCAGCGTCAGGCTTTGCCCGAAGGCCGCCACCGCCACGGTTTCGGGCAGCGGCACGAAATCCGGCGCCTCCCCGGCCGGGGCCGGATCGGCCAGCGGGGTCAGGTCTGCCGGGGGGGCCGGGTCTTCGGGCAGGGCCAGCGCGGGCGGGGTCGGGACGGGCGGGGTCAGGGTTGGCGGCAGGCTGTCAGTCGGCATGGGTCAGCCCCTCCAGATAGCGGTGCAGGGGGGCCAGATCGTCGTCCGTGCCCGGCGGCGGCAGATGCAGATACAAAGGGTCGATCATCCGCAGCATCGCCCGCGCCGTCTGCCGGAAGGCCCCGCGATGCGCGTGTCCGATCGAGGCGCCGCACCATTCCATGATCTTGAGACAGGAGGCCAGCACCGCCGCCCGGTACGCGGGGTCGTGGAACTGCGGCCGGCGGGCAAAGCCTTCCAGCGTCAGCCTGGTCACGGCGATGATGTCGAAGCGCAGATCGCCCGCGGTCGAGGTGATCTGCGGCCGCAGATAGCGGCGGAAATAGGTGAAGCAGGGGGTGTGCAGGAACGACACCCGTTCGGCGGCGGCAAGGACGCTGGTGTGAAAGTAGATGTCCTCGAAGAAATGCGTGTCGGGAAAGCCGATGCCGGTTCTGGTCAGCAGATCGCGGCGCACCGCCTTGTTGGCCGATTGCGGCTCCATCCGCTGGGCCAGCGGCCAGATCGCGGCGGCCCCGGGGCTGTCGCGGGTGGCAAGGCCCGCAGGGCAGAGCGCCGCCACCTGCGCGAAGCGGGCGCTGTCGTAGAACGGCCCCAGATCGCCCCGGACATCCGACAGGATGCCCCGGCACAGGATCAGGTCTGGCGCGTCGCGGTCGATCACCGCGGCCATCGCGGCGAAGGCCCAGTTCGGGCGGCTGTCGTCGGCATCCAGAAAGCAGACGTAATCGCCGCGCGCCTGTTCCAGCGCCTTGTTGCGCGCCCCCGACAGTCCGTCATTGGCCTGGCGGATGACGCGGATGCGCGGATCGTCGAGGGTGGCCAGCAGGGCGGGGGTGTCGTCGGCCGATCCGTCATCGACGATGATGTATTCGAAATCCCGGAAGCCTTGCGCCAGGACCGAGCGCACGCTGGTCAGCAAGGCCGGGCCGTCGTTGTATGTCGTTGTAATACAGGTCAGTCGTGTCATTCTTGGCGTTCGATCCTGCGCGGGATTTCCCCTGTGGCCGCCCCTGCATGGCGTGTCCCGGACTCTAAGCGTATTGCGGGACGCGCTGTCCAGCCCGAAAGCGCCCCGGGAGTGCGGCCCGGCGGTTGCGGCGCGGGGGCCAGGGCGGGGGGTGGCCTAGCGGTTCATGATGTCGCGGTGATAGCGGCGCAGCAGGAACAGCCCCGCGACCAGGAAGACCAGCGAAAAGCCCACGACATACATCGGGCTGGCCCAGACGGCGTCATAGGTCGGGTAGAAACCCCGGCGCATGATCCCGATGATGTGCACCAGCGGGTTGTACCACAGGATCGCCTGCCCGTCGGGCGGCAGCGATTCATAGGTGAAGATCACCGTCGACAGCAGGAACAGCGGAAAGGTCAGGATGCCCCAGACCGTGTCCCACAGCGGGAAGGTGGGAAAGAGATAGGCATTCAGGCTTCCCACCCCCAGCCCCAGCAGCGCGGCCAGGCCCAGGGCAAGCATGATCGACGGCACGTCCAGTATGGCCCGCGTCTCGAACAGCAGCAGGATGCCCCCGAACACCAGGTAGCTGATCACCAGATAGGTCAGCAGGTTCACGAAGAACCGCGCCAGGATCGCGTCGAGATAGGTCACGCCAGGGTAGGAAAGCAGCGCGCTGGAAAACGTGATCGCCGAGGCCACCACACCCGAGCCGCGCTGGTACAGCATCAGCGTCAGGATGCCCGTGGCATAGAACAGCGGAAAGTTGATCCCGAGCATCGGCGTCCTGATGCGCAGCCCCAGGGTCATGACCAGGGTGAACAGCGCGATTCCGCCCACGGGTTCGAGGATCGTCCAGAGATAGCCGCCGGGGGACCGCCCGTAGGTGGTCGACATCTCGCGCAGCATCAGCGCCACGATCGTGCGCGGCGTCCTGAAACGGCGGGCGGTCAGCGCGTTGCTGTCCCGCCGGCGCTTTGGCGGCTCATGTTCGCTCGTTGTCATCGTGATGCCCGCATCGATCCGCGCCCGGTTGTCCGCAGATGGCCTGCGGCACTGGATTTACCCCATCGCCTTCTGTAGAGAGAGGCCAGGCCCGAAGGCGGCGCTGCCGGAGACCTTCCATCAGTCGGAGAGCTTCTATCAGGCTGTGCCGCGTCGCGAAAGACCTGCCCACGCATTCCGCCCCTTTCCCCATTTCCCTCCGTCGTCCAGAGCCGTTGTCCGGAACATGAAACCGAAATCCCTGATCAACCTGATGAAACCCCGTGCCGCCGACGCACCGCCCCTGGCCAGGGCCCCCCTCGGGGGATCTGCCGCGGGGATCCTCGGGGCGGGGGGAAGTCCGGGCCAGATGGGGCCGGAACAGGTCGGGCCAGAACGGGGCGGGCCGGAACGGGGCGGGCCCGGGGACATCGCGGGTGGCGCCTTCGCGGGCGAAGATGGCGAGGACACGCGGCGCGGCGCGGGTGCCGAAGATGCGGGTGCCGAAGACACCGGCGGCGGCGAGGCGGCGAAATCCGCCCTGCGCGCCTCGCGCCAGGCCGAACGCCGGGTCCGGCAGGACGGCGGGCGGCAGGACGGCGGGCGGCTCGAAAGCGGGCGGCGGGCCGATCAGGAGGATGACCAGGATGACGAAAGCCGCAGCGGCCCCGGACGGGGCGGCCTGTTCCAGTCGCCGCAGACCGGCGGCCCGATGAACCGGCCCCTCGGCCGCAAGGGCGGACGCGTGGCGGGCAAGGGCAAGGGCGATCCCGACCTGACGCCGATCATCATCCGCCCGGTCGCCCCGGCCGCCCGCGCCCGGCGCCGCCACTGGATGATCCTGGCAAGCTTTCTGGGCATCGTGGTCCTGCCCGCCATCCTGGTGGCGGGGTATCTGTGGATCTTCGCGGTGGACCAGTATGCCTCGACCGTGGGCTTCTCGGTCCGCTCCGAGGAAAGCCGCCCGACCTCGGATCTGCTGGGGCAGCTGAGCCAGCTGTCGGGGGCCTCTTCAGCCGACACCGACGTGCTTTACGAATTCATCCAGAGCCAGGAACTGGTCACGCGGCTCGATGCCAGGCTGGATCTGGCGGGCCGATATTCCCGCCATCTGGCCCGGGACCCGGTGTTTTCCTACCACCCCGACGGCACGATCGAGGATCTGGTGGACTACTGGTCGTGGATGGTCCGCATCGCCTATGATCCCGGCACCGGCCTGATGGAAATCGTCGCCAAGGCCTTCGACCCGCAGGATGCGCAGGACATCGCGCAGGCGATCTTCGACGAAAGCACCCTGCGGACCAACGAGCTTTCGGCCATCGCGCGCGAGGATGCCACGCGCTATGCCCGCGAGGAGCTGGCCCTGGCGCTGGAAAGGCTGCGCAACGCGCGCGAGGCGGTCACGGCCTTCCGGATGCGCTCGCAGATCGTCGATCCCGCAGCCGACATCCAGGGGCAGATGGGGCTGCTGAACACCCTGCAGGCCCAGCTTGCCGCAGCCCTGATCGACCTTGACCTGCTGCGCGACACCACCCGCGAAAGCGATCCCCGCATCGGCCAGCTGGAACGCCGGATCGAGGTGATCCGCGCCCGCATCGCCGACGAACGCTCGCGCTTCGGGGCGGGCGGGCAGGGGCCGGGGGGCGAGGATTACGCCACCCTGGTGGCCGAGTTCGAGCGGCTGACCGTGGACCGCGAATTTGCCGAACAGGCCTACATGTCGGCGCTCTCGACCTATGACGCGGCGCTGGCCGGGGCGCAGCGCACCTCGCGCTATCTGGCCGCCCACATCAAGCCGACCCTGGCCGAAAGCCCGCGCTATCCCGAACGCGGGGTGATCCTGGGGCTGTGCGTGCTGTTCGGCTTCCTGATCTGGGCGATGGGCGTGCTGATCTACTACTCCGTGCGCGACCGGCGTTGATCGGTTGAACGGGGCGGAAACGGGGCGGGCAGGATGATCCGGCTGAAGAACCTGAGCAAGACCTTCTGGGTGCAGGGCGAACCCCGGGTGGTGGCGGCCGGCATCAACGCCACCTTCCCCACCGGGGCGCGGGTCGGCCTGCTGGGCATCAACGGCGCGGGGAAATCCTCGCTCCTGTCGATGATCGCGGGCACCCTGGAACCCGACACCGGCGAGGTGCTGTCGGACGGCACGATTTCCTGGCCGGTCGGGTTCAGGGGCAGCTTTCACCGCGACCTGACCGGGGCGCAGAACACCCGCTTCATCGCGCGCATCTACGGGGTCGACACCGAGGCGCTGAGCGATTTCGTCGAGGATTTTGCCGAACTCGGCCGCCAGTATCACCAGCCCTTCCGCAGCTATTCCTCGGGGATGCGCTCGCGGCTGTCGTTCGGGGTCTCGATGGGCATCCGCTTCGACACCTATCTGGTGGACGAGGCGACCAGCGTCGGCGACGCGGTGTTCAAGACGAAAAGCAACCGGGTCTTCCTGGAGCGGATGCACGAAAGCAGCGCCATCGTGGTCACCCATTCGATGGGCAAGATCCGCCAGCTCTGCACCATGGGCGCGGTGCTGGATCAGGGGCAGCTGCATGTCTATGACGATGTGGACGAAGCCATCGCCCATCACGAGGACATCGTGGCGCAGACCCTGGGAACGCGGGGCGACGACGAGGACCCCGAGGACGACTGAGGGCGCCCCCGGTCAGGAAGACCGCTGCGCCCGCGCGGTGGCGACCCGGCCGATGTGGCGCGCGATCACCCGGATCTCGCGGTGCGGGCGGTCGCGCCGGTTGCGCAGCCCGTCGCCCACCGCCAGCCCCAGAAGCTGCAGGTAGCCGCGCCATTCCGGCCCGTAGGCCGGCGCCTTGAGCGCCCATTTCGGCAGCACGATCAGCAGCACCGGCCAGAACATCACCGGCCCGGCCGCCGCGCGATAGCCCAGCAGGCCGTTGCGGTAGTTGTAATAGACCTTCCACAGCGGCCGGTGGACCTGCCCGCCGCCGCGGCGGAAGGTGGTGCAGTCATGCTCGAACCGCAGCCAGGGCGCAAAGCCGATCGGCCCGCCCGCCCGGCTGAGCCCGAGGGTGTAGAGCACGTCATCGCCATAGATGAACAGGTTGCCATCGGGATAGCCCACCCGCAGGATCGCCTGCCGCGACAGGAACAGGCCGACAAACGAGGTGGCGTCGATGCGCTGCACCGCCTGCGCATCATAGGCGGCGTCGGCCATGTGGAACCCCATGCGCCCGCCCCCCATCAGGGTGCGCAGGAAGCTTTTCAGGTTCCAGAACGGGTTGCGCGACGGGCGGTTCATCTCGCAGATCGCCCCGTCGGGATAGAAGACGCCGGCCGCCAGCGCCTCCCAGCCGGCTTGCGTCAGGGCTGCGGCCTGATCGCTGAACCGTGCCATGATGCCCGGTTCGGGGCGGGCGTCGTCATCCATCACCACGCACCAGTCGGGATCGAAACGCGCCATGACCTCGCGCAGCCCCTGCTCGAAGCCGCCCGCCCCGCCGCAGTTCTGCGCCAGACGGATCAGGCAGAGCCGGGGGTCGTCGACGCCTTCCAGCCAGTCGGTGCTGCCGTCGTTCGAGGCGTTGTCGACCACCAGCAGATGATCCAGCCGTTCGTCCAGCAGGCGCCGCACGGTCCGTTTCAGCTGCACCCGCCGGTTGTGGGTGACCACCACCGCCGCCAGCCGCGGCGCACCGGGTTGGCGCAGGATGCGGCCCGGGTCGGCACCGGGATCGGCCCGCAGTCCGTCAGGGTCGGGATCTGGCGCCGGATGCGCGGGCCTTGCGGGCGCGTCCGGCAGCAGATCCGGCCCCACATCCGTCATAGCGGCCTCGCGCTGAAGGCGGGCAGGGCTGCGCCCGCGGCAATCTGCTCCAGCGCGCCCCGGGCGCAATCCAGCCCCTCGCGGATCGTCACATCCATGTCGAGATAGCGATAGGTGCCAAGGCGCCCGATGAATGTCACGTTCCGCTCGGCCTCGGCGCGGGCGACGTATTCGGCCAGCAGCGACTGTTCCGCGACCAGCCGGATCGGATAGTAGGGAATGTCGTCGGGCCCGCAGGCGCGCGAGAATTCGCGGTAGCACACCGATCCCGCATGGCTTTCCCAGGGCGAGAAATGCTTGTGCTCGGTGATGCGGGTATAGGGCACCTGCACCTCGCCGTAGTTCATCACGGCACAGCCCTGATAGTCGCCGTCATGGGTGAAGCGCTCGAAATCCAGCGTGCGGTAGCCCAGCCGGCCGATGTCGTAATCATACCAGCCATCCAGCGGCCCGGCATAGAACACATGGTCATGATCGCCCGCCTGGTCGCGGGTGAAGCGGGTTTCCAGCTTCACGGTGATGCCGGGATGGTCGAGGATGCGCTCCACCATGGCGGTATAGCCGTTTTCCGGCATCCCCTGGAACCTGTGGAAGAAATAGTTGTCGTCATAGTTGAAGCGCACCGGCAGCCGCTTCAGGATCGAGGCGGGCAGTTCCGACGGATGGCAGCCCCACTGCTTCTGCGTGTAGCCCTTGAAGAACGCCTCGTAGAGCTGCGGGCCGACAAAGCGCAGCGCCTGTTCCTCGAAGGTCTGCGGATCGGTGATCGAGGTGTCGGCCTGTTCGGTCAGGAAGGCGCGGGCCTCGTCGGGGCGCATGGTGCGGCCGAAGAACTGGTTGATGGTGTGCAGGTTCACCGGCAGCGCATAGACTTGGCCCCCCGAGATCGTCTTGACCCGGTTCTTGTAGGGCAGGAACGTCTCGTAGCGGTTCACGTAGTCCCAGACCTCGGCATCGTCGGTATGGAAGATGTGCGGGCCATAGATGTGCACCATGACGCCGGTTTCGGGGCAACGCTCGGTGTGGCAGTTGCCCGCCACATGGTTGCGCGCGTCGACGATGGTGACCTCATGGCCCGCCTCGGCCAGGTGGCGGCCGATCACCGCCCCCGACAGGCCCGCACCCACCATGAGAAATTTCATGCCCGCCATGAAGGCCCTCTGTCATTGTTGTTCGTTGCAGAAAAAGCGCCGGAACCCGACTTTTCGGATGCTTAGCAGATCATTTCGGTCAGGAGAACAGCGCAATCCGGCCGACGGCGGAATCAGGGCAGCGGTGCAGACCGGCACGGGCGGGGCCTTGCCGGGGGCCTTTGCGCACCGGGTCGGGGCTAGGGCGCGCTGCGGTTGCGGGGGATGACCAGACCTTCCTCCAGATCCGGCGGGTCGGCCCGCAGGGTGGCTGCGGGGCTGAACCGGGCCAGCATGTCGGCCTCGGCCGCATCGGCAGACAGGAAGACCTCGGCCTGGGTGCCCGCAGGCACGCCGGACAGGCTGATGGTCATCGTCGCCGCCCCCTCGCGGCAGTCGGCGGGGACCGTGCGGAAGTCCAGCATCCGGGGGGTCAGGCCCTCGGCCGGGGCTTCGACCCCGATGCCGCAGGCCGCGAAGGTGGCCGAGATCCCGACCGCCGCCCCGGGCACGTCGGTTCCGGCGGCGAAGGTCCGGGCATTGACGAACAGCCGGTCCGGCAGGCCCTGATAGGTGGCCGTCACCCGGGCGTCGGTCTGGCCCGTGCCCTGGCCCAGGTAGGCGACCCCGCGGACCGAGTCGTAGAACCCGTAGGTGCCGCTGTTGCGCGCGCACCCCGAGATGCCGGGCAGCGCCAGCTTGCCGGTGCAGCTGTCCGCGACCCGGTCGGTGAAGGACCGCGTCTGCAGGAAGCGCGTCCCGCCGTCGCCGTCCGGGGCGCCGAGGGGATGCCTGCGGGCCAGCGGGTCGGGAATCTGCGCCGCCTCGATTTCCAGCAGGACCATGCCATGGGCGGGAAGGGCGACCTGGCGGCCGTCGAACCCGGTCCGGTCCGGCTCTCCGGCCCCGTCGAGCGTGGTGACGGTTGCCTGCGCGCCGCCATCCAGCAGCGCGGCCGGCAGGCCCGCCAGCGCGAGCGGCACCGACACCGCCGCATCGCCCTCGTTCCACAGCAGCACCGCCGCCTTCGCCTGGTTGAGCCCGGCCAGGCCGCGCACGCCCTGCGCCGTCAGGCCGGTCCCGGCGAAATCGAGACGGGTGCGGACGACCGGCAGATCCGCCAGCATCCGGATCGCGTGATAGCGCACGGTCGGCCTGAGCTTGCCGTTCCGGCTTTGCAGGAAGCCGTATTCCCCTCCGACCCAGTAGGACATGCAGACATGCTGCACGTCGGTTGCCCGGTTGAACTGCGCGACATCGCCGATCATGTCGACGGCCACCTGCAGCGGCGTGGAGTCGAGGTCCTCTTCCCGCGTCCGGGCGCCGTCGTTCAGGTTCTGCCCTGTCAGCGGGGTGCGCGGCGCATATTGCGTGAAGATGACCGGTCCGAAATCGGTGCTGGTGCCCAGGACGTTGCGGACCCCGCTCAGGATGATCGCCCATCTGTCGCTGAAGCTGTTGAAGCTGAGAAAATCGACCGGTGCGCCGGGTGCCGTAGCGCGCAGGGCATCGATCACCTCGTCAAGATAGACTTTCCGGTTCGAGGTCATTTGGACCGGCGTCAGATTGGACGCAAGAAAGCTTGCCAGCCCGAACCGGGAATGGGGGTCCATCACCGGCCGCATGGCCGCGCTGTAAAGCGCGAAAAGCTCGACAATGCCCATCGAGCTGCCGTCGAGCAGCGCGGCGTTGTCGGCCTTGCGCGCCTTGGCGTTCTTCTTGCCTTTGTCGTTCGACGCCCTGCGCTCCAGCGCCCCCAGCAACGTATGGCTGGGCTCGTTCCACAGCGACCACAGCACCGGGTAGGGATGCTTTGCCTCTGCCGTCCACGCCGCCATCAGCCGTGCCGCGGCCTCGGGGTCGACGGGGGCAGGATGCGCGTCGGACCGCTTCTTGCCAGGCTCGAAGAACCCGTCGGACGGGGCCTGATACTGTGCCGGGGCCCCCGTCAGCTGATAGAGCTGGGCGACATCGAGATCGCCGACCATGCGCTGATACCCCGTCAGCCAGGCGCCGGGCGTGTCATGCAGGTAGGTCGGGCGGCTGGAGGCGTCACCGGCGATCTCGAAGTCCTCGGCCAGGGCCGGAACCGGCGTGCCCGGATCCTTGTACCAGTGGTCGAACTCGATATTGGAACACATCAGTCCCGGACCCAGATCGTCGATGTAGGGTCCGGCATCGGCCAGTTCCGTCCGCCGGATGTTGGTGGCGAAGCCGATCTTCGACTTCAGGTTGGGGTAATACTCGACGACGCCGAAATCCGCGACGACCGGGCCCTTGGTGCCGGCCTGAACCAGATGTTCCGGGCCGGGGCTGCCGGGCGGCACCGGGGCCGGAGGAACGGCCGTTGCCAGCAGGAAGGCGATGCCGCCAAGCGATGCGATAAAGGTCATGGGTCAGGCTGCCTGTCATGTCGCGCCAGAGCGCGCGGCCGTTCCCGAAACGGCGAAGCCCCGAGCTTGGGCCGATCCTGCGCGGCTTGCAACGGCAATCCGGGGCCGGGCGCGGTCTCGGGGCGGACCGGCGCCAATCCGCCGGCCCCCCTGGCGCAGGGCGGGTGCGCAAGGCGGGCGATCAACTTAAGGGGTGCAACGCCAGAGAAACCCGGCTAGATTTTCCGCGCCTTCTCCCTGCGGACAGACGGAACCGACGACAGATGGAGCACGTATTCGAGACCCTGGCGAACGCCCGCCTGATGCAGTTGCGCAGACTTGAACAGGACGGCGCGGTGGTATCGGGCCGCCACATCGTGCCGGGGGCGTGGTTCGTGACCGATACCGAAGCGGGCGAGATCGACGGCACGTTCGCCTCCGCTCAGGGCATCCTGCTGCGGTTCGGCTTCGATGTGCGCAGGCCGGGGCGCTGGCTTGCGTTCAACCTGGCGCTGGATGGCGCGGTGTTGACCGCGGATCAGGTGATCGGCGTGATCGTCGATGCCGAGGCCCCGACCCCCGTCCCGTTCCATTTCAGCATCCGTTCCGGGCAGACCGGCGCGGCTTTCAGCGACAGCCGGTTCGCAGAGACACACAGTGCGGGGCCCGGCCGCCGGACCCGGGTCAGCCTGTTGCGCGTCCGCGATGCGCCTGCGTTGCTGGAACCCGCGCCGTGGCGCAACCTGAGAATGGTCTTCAGCCCTGCCAGCTTCGAGTTTTGCCTGCATGATGCGCGCGTCTTCATCGCGTCGGGGCACACCCCGGCATCCCTGGCCGGAACGCCGGATCCGGTGGCGGCGTCAGCTTGACATCACCCCGCGGATATTTCATCCGGCATCATCAAGCCGTTTCATCTTCATGCGATTTTCAGGTCGGAACATAGCGGATCCCCGCCGTTCGCACCGCGATGCGAGTGCGGGTCGCATACGGGCCTTTACGATGGCGCCCCAGGTGACCATGGTGGCCGGAACGATCGGGAGCACAACTTGAACTTGTTTTCGGAAACCCACGCACAACTTCTGCCCGTTCTGCGGCAGGACGGGTCCGCCCTGGAATCGGACCCGGTCCGCAGCGTGCTGCACGGTCTGCGGCAGCGCCTGATGCTGGCCTATTGCGTGCATGCCTTCGTGGCCTACGAACGCTATCTCGACATCTTTTCGCTCCGCCTGGGAAACCGCAGCCTTCAGGAGGCGTTCACGCTGGCAGGATGGGATTTCTTCGAGGAGGAGTTCCGGAAAGACCCGTCACGGCCCGACATCGCGATCGGTCTCGCGGTCGCCAGGATCAGGGCCGGCGACATCGGCCGGGGTCGGCATCTCTTGCGGCGCGTTGCCGCCTCGGGTTTCAGGGAGCGCGATCTTGCACGCCAGCTTCTGGGCAAACTTGCATGAACACGCCGGTATTTTGAGGATGCGTCCGTGATTTCTGTCTTGATGACCGTCGGTGACATGCCGGAGGCGCGCCGTGCGCCGGTGCTGGCCGCGCTGCATGAAAACCTGGCGAACCCGCGGGTGCGCGACATCCACGTGATGACCGAAGGCAGCATCGGCTGGATGGCCGAGGCCGCCGGGGCCGGGGCGTCGCGGCTGCACCTGCATCCGGCGGCGGCGCGGCCGACCTTCGCGGCGCTGTTCGGACTTGGCAACACGCTGCTGGCCAACGGCGCGGGCACGGTGGCGCTGATGAACGGCGACATCAGCATCGCCACCGCCGGGGATGCGGCCCGGATGCTGGAGGCCTTCGAGAGCCTGGCCGACCTGGCCGAGCCGGTGGTGCTGGCCCTGTCGCGCCACGAAGCCGAAGCGGGGGTGCTGCAGATCGCGCTTTACGATGGCAGCGGCCTGCCGAACTGCCTGTCGGCCGACTGCTGGGTGTTCCAGACGCCGGTCAGGGTGACGCGCGAGCTGTTCTACGCCCCCGGCCAGATGAACTGCGACATGTTCCTGGCCTCGGACCTGCTGGCCGCGGGATACCGGCTGTTCAACCCCTGCCTCGACATCGTGGTGAAACACCACGAACCGGCCAAGGACGACGCCTTCTACGCCGGGAAGCTGCAGGAGGACGGGGTCAGGAACCTGACCGACCGGCACCTGAAACAGAACGGCATCGACCCGTTCAACTACTTCGGCGTACCCTGGACCACGACCGGATGGCTGCGGCAGGGCTATCGCCCCGTGCCGCAGAGCACCAACCGCAGGCGGCTGATGCTGGCGGTGCCTGCGGGCCGCGAGGACGGCATCGGCGGGCAGATCGAACGGCTGGCCGCGCTGGGGGCCGGGCATGGGCCGGAGTTGCAGATCCTGTGCGAGGGCGACATCGACCGGCTGGTTGCGGCGAATGCCGCCCTGCTGGCGCGGCATCCGCAGATCGTGGTGACCAAACCGCAGCACGGCCTGGCCGAGGTGCGCGCCGCCCTGCTGGAGGGCCGGCAATACAGCTTCCGCCGCCTGGCCTTCGTGGGCGAGCTGTCGCGCCTGACACCCGCGGTGCTGGCCGAGGCCGAGGGCTTCTTCGTCGGCCTGGGCGAGACCGAGGCCCCGGCAGGGCCGGCCATCGGCTGCACGCTGATCACCTCGGTGTTCCGGTCCGACCCGTTCATCCGGGGCTTCATCAACAATTCGCTGGCGCTGGAAGGCTATGACCGGCTGGTCGACCACATCTTCCTCGTCGCGAAACTGTCCGAAACCGAGGTCGCGGCCTTCGCCGACCTGCTGGGCCGCCAGCGCAACGCGCTGGTGCTGTGGCACCAGACCGACCCGGGGCTTTACGCCTGCTGGAACGCCGGCATCCGCATGGCGGGGCGGACCTACGTCTCGAATGCCAACGTCGATGACCTGCGCGACCCGGCGCAGGTGGTCACGCTGATCCGCGATCTGGAGATGCACCCCGAGGCGCTGGTGGCGGCCACCGCGATGAACCCGTTCCACGACTATCCCGCCGACGGCACGCTGCCCGCCGAGCGGCTGGCGTGGTATGGCGACCGGGCGGGATATTTCGGCTTCTTCGATCTGGCCTATCTGTCGGGCGACACCCCGCCTGCGCTGGTGCCGCACAACATGCCCCATTGCATGCCGATGTGGCGCCGGTCGCTGCACGACCGTTACGGCTGGTTCGACGAGCCGCGGTTCGGCACCTTCGCCGACTGGGCCTTCTGGCTGAAGGTGCTGCGCGACGGAGGCTCGGGCTGGCTGGAGCGCGAGGCGCTGAGCTTCTATCTGGTCAACCCGACCTCGCACAACCGCCGCGGCACCGACCTTGACCGCCATCATGCGGTGGTCGAGGCCGAGTTCCTGGCGGATTTCGTCGCCCGCCGCGAAGGCCGGCCGGCCTGGGCCACCCGGAAACCCGCCACCGTTCCGCGCAAGCTGAACCTGACGGGGCACGAGACGTTCTTCGGCACCCACCGCAACAACTTCAACGAACTGATCCACGCCCTGGCCCCGCTTGACCGGGGCGACGGCACCGGGTGCCGCCTGATCCCCTTCGTCGAGCGCCAGTTCGTCTGGGGCACCGACCCCGGCGAAGCGCGGTCGGACACCGCCGCCCCGGTCACCGAAGACTGGGTCGGCATCCTGCATGTGCCCTTCGATGCGCCCGAGTGGTACAACCCCGAGGTCAGCCCCGAGCATTTCCTGACCTCGCCGCTCTGGCGGCAGTCGCGGCCGTCGTGCCGCGGCATCATCACGCTCTGCGCCGATCTCGAGGCCGACCTGCGGGCGTTCGACCCGACGCTGCCGACGCTGGCCGTGCGCCACCCCACCGAGATGGAGGTGGAGATGTTCCGCATCGACGCCTATCTTGCCCGGCCGCGGGTGGTGCAGGTTGGCGACTGGCTGCGCAAGCTGCAGGCGATCCACCGCCTGCGCGCCCCGGGACACGAGCGGATGATCCTGCTCAAGCGCTGGACCGAGAACTATCTGGAACACGAGGTCAAGGTCTTCGGCGACCACCGCGACCCGGCGGTGACGGTGGGCCGCATGGTGCCCAACGAGGAGTACGACCGCATCCTGTCAAGCTCGGTCGTGCTGTGCCTGATGTATGCCACCGCCGCCAACAACGTGGTGGTGGAATGCATCGCGCGCGCCACGCCGCTGCTGATCAACCCGCTGCCCGCCGTGGTCGAATACCTTGGCCCCGGCTACCCGCTTTACGCGCGTGACGAGGCCGAGGCCGACCTGCTGCTGTCCAGCCCCGCCCGGGTGCGCGAGGCGCATCTTTACCTGCTGCAGCGCCGCGCCGAGATCGACCTGACCTACCGGGGCTTCTGCCGCGAAATCGCGGAGTCCGAGTTCTATGCGCGGTTGTAGATCACCCGAGGCACCGGGGCGGGCACCGATGCCTGAAGGAAAAGAACAGGAATGGCCGAACCCATGACAGCCCCGCAGCCGACCGTGATGGTTCTTGCAAACTGCACGCACGCAAGCATTGCCGCCGCATTGCGCAAGAGCGGGCACTTCTCGAAGGTCGAGTCGGCGGTCGTCTACAGCATGCCGCCCGACAGGTTCGAGCCGCAGGCACAGGCACTGGAAGCCCATGATTTCATCCTGACCATCGAACACGGCGCCGCTTTCGGACCCTTGTCGACAAAGGCGCTGAAGGAAAGATACGCCGGCAAGGTCGTCACCCTGCCGACCCCGTTCTTTTCCGGCCTGATGCCCGACATGGCCTACCTGAGAAAGAACAACCAGATCGCCCGCCCCGAAGGGCCTTTCGGGGGGTATCACAGCGGGCTGATCCTGCGGGAATGTCAGGACGGGCTTTCGCAGGACGATGTGGTGGGCCGCTACGAAAGCGGCGAGGCCTTCGGGCGTCTGGACATTCGGGGCGTCTGGCACGACAGCCTGAACGAGTTGAAAGCGCGCGAGGCGCACACCGATATCGCCCTTTCCGGCTATATCGAAAGCCGGACGGAGTCGGACATGATCGGGACCGATTTCCTGACGATGAACCATCCGGCGGAAGGGCTGATCAACCACATTGCCCAAGCCTTCCTGTCGATCGCGATCGGCGCACAGGCCCGGATCGTGCCGCTGGAGGCATCCGAGCACGGGCTGAACAGCGGCGCCCGCTGGCCGCTGCATCCCGCAGTGGCCGCAGAAATGGGTCTGCACGCACCGGCAGGGGTAACCTACCGAATACGGGCAAGCGCGGGAAATGAAGAATTCTCGGAGGCTGAGTTCGCAAGGCGCAGTTTTGAATACTTCTGCATCCTGAACGCTCCCGACAGCTTCGAGATACATTCCCCGCGCTATATCGGGCCGCGCATCCGGCATTGACAAAAGGATGCGCAGCCTCCGCAAAAGGGAGAACTGAAATTTGCCCGCATGGGTATCACAAGGGCAAGATGGCCAGACGATGAGAAAACACCAGGAATTCCGCACCTTCGACCGTTCGAAGCCCCTTGTTTCCCTGCATGTGCCCAAATGCGCAGGCTCCGGCCTGTGGCAGTCCTTGCAGGATGCCTGCAAGCCCCGGTTCAGGACGATGGCCTATTATCCCGACATCGGCTATCTGCTTCCGGCGGGCTGGAACGCGCCGGAAACGATCATCCACGGTCATTTCGTCCGGCGCAACGGACAGGCGGTCGAAACCGTGTGCAGCGGTGCCGATCAATACATCACGGTGCTGCGCGACCCGTTCCAGGTTGTCGTTTCCGCGTATTTCTACGGCAAGAAGGAAGGAATGAGCTGGGCCACAGCCCACAGCCTCGAATGGTTCATGGAGTGGTGGCTGAAACAGGAACAAGGCCCGCTGATGAGCGCATTGCCGACCATCAAGGGCTATCGGTCGGTAGAGGACTATGCCGCCAGCTTCATCCAGATCGGCGTCGTGTCCCGCATGACCGAGTTCTATGCCGCGCTGGGGGGCATTCTGGGTGTGGAGTTCGCCGGCGAGAAGATCGTCAACGCCTCGGCATACGGGGAAGACATTCCGGATCTCGAACCGGCGTTCCGGAAAAGGTTCCCCCTCGATTTCGACCTGTTCGACTTCGCGGACCGTGCGACTGCGGGCTGAAACCGGGCCAGCGGCCCCCGGAGGACGCGTCGCTGGCAGGCGAATTGGCGGCAGCCATTTCTGCTTGACGGGTCAAGGTTTTCATGGCGAGGGTGACGGGATTTTCCAGAGGACGGAACAGACGCAGATGGATTACGCCGAGTGGATCAAGGACTGGCAGGCCAACCGCGCCCCCGAGGTGGAGGGCTGGGTGGATGGCCGCCTCTATCCCTCGCTGGTCTGGCTGCACGAGATCCAGACCGAGCTTGGCGTGACCGGCGGCGCGCTGGAGATCGGCGTGCATCACGGGCGCTTCTTCCTGCCGCTCAATGCCATGGTGGCCGAAGGCGAAGGGCCGTCCTTCGCGCTTGACCTGTTCGGGGATCAGGCGCTGAACATCGACCACAGCGGCCGGGGCAACCTTGACATCTTCCGCGCGAACCTCGCGAAGCATGACCGCCACGGCGGTGCCAACGTCGAATGCGTCGCGGGCGATTCCACCCGGCTGCGGCACCGCGACCTCGCGCGCTTCACCGCGGTGCGGCCCAAGGTGATCTCGGTCGATGGCGGCCATACGGTCGAACACACCATCAGCGACATGGAATTCGCCGAGGCCATCGTGCATGACTCGGGCGCGGTGTTTCTGGATGACATCCTCAACCCGCACTGGGTCGGCGTGTTCGAGGGTGCCGTGACCTACATGCAGCGCCGCCCGACCCTGTGGCCGCTGCTGATCGGATACAACAAGCTGCTGTTCGTGCCGATGTCGGTGCATGGCGCCTACATGAAGGCGTTCCGCAAGCGCCTGCCCGCGGCCAAGACGGTGTCGCTCTGCGGGTATCAGCTGCTGGCCCACTAGGGGCTGTCGGGCCTTTCCGGCGGCGGAGGCGCGGCGGCCGCCCCGGCGCGACCGGTTCGCATCTTGCCTTCGCAGGGGAATGTCCGCAGAAAGAGCGGGTGCCGTGGTTTTCCTGCCCTGCGATCGACCGATCGGCCCTCACCACTGACACCTGAACGAGCGATGGTCCGAACGATGGATGAAAGACAAGGCGCGCGGGCCCCGGGCAACGGATCGGCGGCAACCCCGGTGACGCTGCTGCTGGTGCCCGGCCCGGGGCAGGAAGGCGACGCCGCCCTGGCGCTGCGCGGCAGGCTGGCGGCCCCGGACGGCAGCGCCGTTGCCCTGGCCGTGATGCCGGATCTGGCGGCGGCGCTGGCCCGGCCGGGCGACGCGCCGGTGATCGTGCTGCACCAGCCGGCCGAGACCGCCCTGACCGGCGCGATGGCGCAGGGCACCCCCCCGTCCGAGGCGCTGGCGGCCTGGATGGCGGCGACGGCGGCGCAGCTGGGCGCGCTGCGCCGGAACCGCCGCCGGATCACCCTGGTCGAGGCCGCGGCGCTGACCGGGGGCGAGGCTGCCGGGGGCGTGCTGGCCCGGCTGGCGGCGCGGCTGGGGCATGCCGTGGCACCCGCCGCCGATGCCGCGGCGGCGGTTCCCACCCCGCCCGTCTTGTCGCTTGCACCAGCGCCGCCCGCCGATCCCGTGCTGGCGGCGCTGGCGCGGGTCTGCCTGGCCGACAACGCCGACGCGCAGGCGCTTGCCTCGGAGCTGGAGGCCCTGGTGCTCGGCCCGGCCGAGGGGCCCCCGGCCCGGACAGAGGGCCTCGCGGATGCCGCCTTCGCCGCGCATCTGGCGCCGGGGCGCGACGCGGGCGGGCGGCTCGGGGCCGAGCGCGAGCTGCTGCTGGACCAGATGCGGCACATGCAGCAGCAGATGGACCAGGCGCAGGCCGAAACCGACGCGCTCGCCCGGCTGCTGCTCGACACCCGGGTGCAGGGGGCCACCGAACATCTGGCCGCACAGGCCCGTCTGGCCGAGGCCGAAACCCGTCTGGCCGAGGCGGAAACCCGGCTGGCCGAGGCCGATACCCGGGCCGCCACGGCCGGGGCGGGCCTTGATGCCTGGACGGCAGAGCGCGGCCTGCTGCTGGATCAGCTGGGGCACATGCAGCAGCAGGTCGAACAGGCGCAGGCCGAGGCCGCCGCCTGCGTGCGGCTGCGCGAGGAGATCCGGCACGAGGCGCCCGCCATGCACGCCCTTGTCCAGGACGACCGCGAGGCGCGCGACAGCCTGCTGGGCAACGAGATCCTGCGTCTTGGCCGGGCCCTGCAGGATGCGCTTGACGCCCGTGCCGCCGACGCGGCACGGCTGGCCGAGGATGCCGCCGCCACCGCACGGCAGCTG
This sequence comes from Paracoccaceae bacterium Fryx2, assembly GCA_032334235.1. Taxonomy (NCBI): domain Bacteria; kingdom Pseudomonadati; phylum Pseudomonadota; class Alphaproteobacteria; order Rhodobacterales; family Paracoccaceae; species Paracoccaceae bacterium Fryx2. The sequence goes on along the minus strand of JAVSGI010000001.1, from coordinate 71,223 downwards.
GCCGAGCGCGACGCCGACCTCGACCGGCTGCGCCCGGCCCTTGACGCGGCTGGCCGCGACCTGGCCGACACGCGCCGCGAACTGGCGGCCGTCTATGCGTCGCGGTCCTGGCGGATCACCGGCCCGATGCGCAAGGCGCGCCTGGCCGTGACGAAGAAAGACAACCCGGATGGATGAGGCGGTTTCCAGCCACCTGCAGCGCATCGCCCTGGACGGCCCGGTTGCGCTGGTGCTGCATCTCGGGGCCGGGGCCTGCGCGGAACTGCCGGCCTATCTGGCGATGCGGGCGGCGCGGATCCATCTGGTCGAACCCCATCCCGCGGTCGCCGGGGCCCTGATGCGCCGCGTGCAGGCAGAGCCGTCGGTCACGGTCGATGCCCGGGCGGTGGCCGGTCAGGACGGCGTGGCGGGCCTGCACGTCTTCAACTTCGCCCCCCTGTCGAGCCTGCGCCTGCCGACCGGGCTGGCCGAGCTGATGCCCGGCCTGCGCGAGGTCGCCCGCCCCGAGGTCGAGACCGTCAGCGTGGCCGGCCTGATGCGGGGTCTGGACCCGGAGGCCGGAACCGGGGCCGCCGTCCTGGTGATCGACGCGCCGGGCGAGGAGGGCCGCATCCTGGCCGACCTGCAGGGCGGCGGCTTCCTGCACCGGTTCGGCCATATCCTGCTGCATTGCGGCAGGGTCAGCCTGTATCAGGACAGCCCGGCCTGGGATGACCTGCAGCCGCTGCTGCACGCCGGGGGATACCGGGTCGAGGGCTGCTCGGACGCCGATCCCGACCGGCCCTGCATGATCCTGCGGCTGGACCGCCTGGCGCTGGAGGTCACCGCCCTGACGACGGCGCTGGCCGAGCGCGAGGCCCGCCTTGCGGCGCAGGAACAGGCCGCCGCCGAGGCACGGGCCGCCGCCGAGGCACGGGCCGCCGCCGAGGCACGGGCCGCCGCCGAGGCACGGGCCGCCGCCGAGGCCGAAACCCGGGCCGAAGCCGCCGCGCGGGCGCGCGAGGGCCAGGAGGCCGCCACCCGCGATGCCGCCCGCGCCGCCCGCATCGCCGGGCTGGAGGCGCAGGCCACCGCACAGGTGCAGGCGCTGGCCGAGCGCGATGCCCGCCTTGCGGCGCTGGAACAGGCCGCCGCCGGGGCGCGGGCCGAAGCCGAGGCCGAAGCCGCCGCCCGCGCCCATGAAGGCCAGGCGGCCGCGAACCGCGACGCCGTCCGCCTGCAGCGCATCGCCGGACTCGAGGCGGAGATCGCCGCCGCAGCCGCCGCACAGGCACAGGCGCTGGCCGAGCGCGAGGCCCGTCTTGCGGCGCTGGAACAGGCCGCCGCCAGGGCCCGGGCCGAAGCCGAGGCCGAAGCCGCCGCCCGCGCCCATGAAGGCCAGGCGGCCGCGAACCGCGACGCCGCCCGCCTGCAGCGCATCGCCGGACTCGAGGCGGAGATCGCCGCCGCAGCCGCCGCACAGGTGCAGGCGCTGGCCGAGCGCGATGCCCGCCTTGCGGCGCTGGAACAGGCCGCCGCCGGGGCGCGGGCCGAAGCCGAGGCCGAAGCCGCCGCCCGCGCCCATGAAGGCCAGACGGCCGCGAACCGCGACGCCGCCCGCGCCGCCCGCATCGCCGGGCTGGAGGCGCAGGCCGCCGCACAGGCACAGGCGCTGGCCGAGCGCGATGCCCGCCTTGCGGCGCAGGAACAGGCCGCCGCCGAGGCACGGGCCGCCGCCGAGGCCGAAACCCGGGCCGAAGCCCGGACCGAAGCCGCCGCGCGGGCGCGCGAAGGCCAGGAGGCCGCCACCCGCGAGGCCGCCCGCGAGGCCCGCATCGCCGGGCTGGAGGCGCAGGCCGCCGCACAGGCACAGGCGCTGGCCGAGCGCGATGCCCGTCTTGCGGCGCAGGAGCAGGCCGCCGCCGAGGCACGGGCCGAGGCCGCCGCCGCAGCTGCCGAACAGCGGCGCCTGACCTCCGAAACCAACGACCTGAAATCCGAACTGGAGGTCGGCAAGGGCCGCATCCTCGCGCTGATGTCGGAGGTCGAGAAGCGGATCGGCGAGGCCCGGGCCGCACGGCAGGATCTGTCGCTGGCGATCCGCAACCACGCGCTGGCCCAGGGCGACCTGCGCGACCTGCAGGCGCGCCATCAGCAGGTGAACGACATCCGGGCGCGGCAGGAGGATCTGCTGCGCAGGCTGACGCAGCGGCTGGGGGATGCGGCGCAGGTGCTGCAATCGCTGTCGCCGCCTCCGGGCACGGCGGTCATGCTGACTGCGGCGCCGGGGAAGGCGGGGAAGGGCGGAAAATCCGGCAAGAAGAAATCGAAGGGCGGCGCTTCGGCGGGACCGGGGGTCTTGCCAAGATGATGGCGGATCGGTCATGAAAAAGGGCCGGGACCGCGGGCTGCCGCCCGACGACCCGCGCCTCGCCGCCCCGGCCCTGGCCGGAATCGTGAGCGACGCGCTGAGCCTGCTGTCGGAATACGCATCGGCAGACGGCCTGCGCCCCATGTCCAACCGCGTGTCGGACCCCTTGCCGAGCCTGCTTGACGAGTGCCGCGCGCTGTGCGGTCCGGGGGCGGCCTCTCGCGCGCCGGTCCGCCTGCTGCTGCACCAGGCCTGCACCGGCGGGTCGCTGATCGCCAAATGCCTCGCGGCCATGCCCGGCACCACCCTGCTGAGCGAGATGGACCCGCTGAGCGAGAATCACCTGCAGATCTCGCAGGTGGCGATGTATGCGCCCACGGATCTGATCAAGCAGTTGCGCTACAGCCGCCACCCGGCGGATCCGGAGCTTTATGTCGAGATCTTCCTGGCCGGTCTGGCCGTGCTGCAGGACCGCCTCGACCGGCAGGGCCGGAGGCTGGTGATCCGCTGCCATCCGCATTCGCAGTTCTTCACCGCGATCGACCCGGCCTCCCGCCCCGGCGTGACCGAGATGATCGCGCGGCAACACCCGGTCCGCGCCGCCCTGACCGTGCGCCACCCGCTCGATTCCTGGCTGTCGCTGAACAACAACCAGTGGGTGCAGTTCACGCCGCCCACGCTGGAGGAATATGCCCGGCGCTATCTGGCGTTTCTTGACGCGGTGGCGACGCAGGAGGGCGGCAACCCGCCCCCGATCCGCTACGAGGATTTCGTGGCCGACCCCGAGGGGGTTCTGCAGGACCTGTGCGCCCTGCTCGATCTGCCCTTCGTCCCCGGAACCCCAGACCTGATCGCGGTGATCCGCGTCTCGGGCGACAGCGGGCGGTCGGATGCGGTGATCGGGCCGCGCCCGCGCCGGGCAGTGCCGCAGGACATGCTGGACGCCATCGCCGCCAGCCCCGCCTACCACGACCTGTGCGACCGGCTGGGCTACGACGCAGCGCCCTGATCCCGAACGGTCGTTCGGAAACGGATTCAGAAATCCCGCCCGCTCATCTCGGCCGCGCGGATGTCGCGTGACAGGCGGCGGGCGAGGTCTGTAGCGCGTCAACCAGCATGTCCGTGACCGTCAACCACGTTGGCCGGTTTTAGGCCGCTGGGTTGGCGTATCTGGAATTGTTTTTCGCTCAGCCTTCTCCTTTGTCCTTGTTGTCGGCGATGGTTGTCGTTGGCGGTCTGCTCAGCGCCTCTTTGTTGGAGGCGGCCGCGCGCTGGCGGAAGCTTTCGGCATTCATCTCCAGGATCGCTGCGTGATGAACCAGCCGGTCGATGGCGGCGACGGTCATCGCCTTGTCCGGGAAGATCTGGTCCCAGCCGCTGAAGGGCTGGTTGGCGGCGATGGCGATGCTGCGGCATTCGTAGCGCCGGGCGATCAGCTCGAAGAGCACGCCTGTCTCGGCCTGATCCTTGTGGGCGTAGGTGATGTCGTCGAGGATGATCAGGTCGAACTTGTCGAGCTTGGCGAGCGCGGCTTCGAGCACCAGATCGCGGCGGGCGGCCTGAAGTCGCTGCACCAGATCGCTGGTGCGGGTATAGAACACGCGGTGTCCCCGCTCGATCAGGGCATGGCCTATCGCGCAGAGAATGTGCGTTTTGCCCGTGCCGGAATTGCCGATGGCGATCAGATTGCCGCCACCCTCCAGCCAGTCGCCGGCCGCCAAGGCCTCGATCCGGGCGCGCGGCAGGGTTGGCAGCGCCTTGAAGTCGAAGGTCGCCAGCGTCTTGCCAGCCGGTAGCTGTGCCTCGTTCATGTGGCGCTGAATGCGGCGCATGTCGCGCTCGGCCAGTTCGTATTCCGCGAGGACAGCCAGAAAGCGGGCAGCGGGCCAGCCTTCGGTGTCGGCACGGGTGGCGATGTCGGCCCAAAGCTTGTGGAAGCTGGGCAGGCGCAGCGCGGTCAGCATGCCTGGCAGCGTGTGGATGTCGATCTCGCGGGAGGTCATGCGCAGGCTCCCAGAAGGGCATCGAAGCTGTCGAGCGAGGGATGGGCGACGGCAACATCTCTCGGCAGCGCCGTTTGCCGCGGGTTCAGGCAGGATGCCAGAGGTCCGGGATCGGGCACCCGGCCCGCGTCCAATTCTGCTGCCAGCAGATGTGCCAGTTCCGCCTCGCAGGCCCGGTCGTGGGCGATGAACAGCAGGTCGACCATGCGGCGGCAGGCGTCGCGGCGGGGCAGATCACGCTGCAGCACCTGCCAGGCTGCAGCGTATTCGGTTCGCGGGAACAGGCTGTCGCGGTAGATCGAACTCCACAGGGCTTGCGGTTTGCGCCGCAGCGCGTGGATGACGTGATGGTAGTTGATGACATGCACGCGATGGCCGTCGCCGCGACCACGCGCCCTTGTATGGCTGACGACCAGGGTGCTGCCGAGAAAGGCCTCAAGGCGATCGTCGTAAAGGTGGACCCGCAAGCGCTGCCCGATCAGCTGCGACGGGGCGCTGTAGAAGATGCTCTTGACCAGAAAGCCGCTGGTGCGGGTGACCGGAACCACGGTCTCTGTAAAGTCGGTGGTGCGCCGGGACGGCAGGGGCTTCAGATGCGCCTGTTCCGCCTGAACCGCGATCGCCCGCTGCCGGTTGCGCCGTGCCACCAGAATGTCGATGAAGCGGCGGTAGTCCTCAATGCTGGCGAAGTCGCGGCTGCCGCGCAGGATCAGCGCCTGTTCGATGGCCTTCTTCAGGTGCCGGTTCTGGGATTCCACCGCGCCGTTCTCATGAGCTTCCCCGCGGTTGTTGCGACTGGCCTCCATGCCGTAATGGCCGACGAAGGCATTGTAGCGCGTGGTGATATCCTGGCGCTGGTCAGCCGTCAGGTTGCGGAAAGCGGCCGAGAGGCTGTCGGTGCGATGCTCCTGTGGTGCCCCGCCGAGCGACCAGAGCGCCTGCTGCAGGTTCTCGGCCAAGGCCGTGAAGCTCTCCCCGCCCAGGACCACCCCGACATGCTCCCACCGGCTGTAGACCATGACGAAGTGGTAGAGCAGATGCGGGAATAGCTGGCCCGCGATCGTCACCTCCAGCTCCTCGGCATGAGTGAAGTCGGACTGGGCCATGCGGCCCGGCTCCGGCGTCTGGCGGAAGATGATGTCGCGCTCGGGTCCGTTCAGCGCCCGCCACTGCCGCACCCGCCGTTCCAGGGTGCGCCGGATCCGGTCATCGGGGAAGGCCAGCGGGTGCAGGCCCTGAAGGTGGCGCAGCAGGGTGACGGCCTGCAAGGCGCTGTCCCTCTCCAGCAAGGGAAGGATGTCGCCCTCCCAATAACCCTCGAGGGGATCGGCCACCGTGCGCCCGTGAACGATCTTGCGGTTCGAGGGCAGCGTCGGGTTGGCATCGAACCGTCGGGCCGTGCGCTCGCTGAACCCGGCGCGGGCGGCCGACGTGCGCTGACTGTGATATCGGAGGTCGGACATGTATAATCTCAATTGCTGGTCGTTGATGGGTTTGTAGGCCAACCCGGATCCTCCGTTTGACGGCAGAGGAACCCGGCTTACCAACCCGCAGCGACCAGCACCTTCCCCGAAATCAATCAGGCCGGTGGGGCTGCCCTCCAGACGGGCATGCCCGTCTTCCGTTCAGCCCCACCGGCCAAGGTGGTTGTCGGCACCGGCCAAGATGGTTGTCGCGCAACAGAGGTCGGTCATCGAACTCCAGGTGCTGCCAAGGAACCGCCCGGCCCGGCCCAGCAGCAGCGTGTCGGCCAGCGCATACTGGGCCTGCCTGGCCGAGCGGTCGAACAGGCTGCGCGGCAGCACGGCCAGCCGCGCGCCATAGCGTTCTGCGAACAGCGCATAGGTCTCCGGCAGGTCGGCGGCGAGGAACAGGCTGTCTGCCTGGCCCTCGGCGATCAGCGCGTCGATCCGGGCGATGAAATGGCGGGCGTGGCTGCGGCCGCGCCATTCGGCCAGCGCGGCATGGGCCTCGGGGGTCCAGTTCTCGGGGGCCTCGTAGGGCAGATGCTCGAAAGCCGGCCCGCTGGCCATGCGGACATGGGCCGCGACCTGGTTCGGGTGGCGCACCGCGCGCATCAGGTCGGTCACCTCGGGCACCGGCACAAGGGCGTGCAGGAACTGCCGTTCCAGCTTCCACGAGGTCTGCGGGCTGACCAGCGGATAGGCCGAGCGCACGTAGATGTCGCCCGCCGCCGGGGTCTCGCCGGGGATCGGTGCATCCTTGCAGGCGCCGGGCTCGACTTCCATGTAGTTGAACAGGTGGCAGCCCGCCTGCGCCGCCTGCTGCGCAAAGCTGGCCTCGATCAGCGCCGCCCCGTGGGCGAACAGGTCGGGCCAGCGGCATTCGCAATGCACGTCGGGCTGCCAGACGATGACCAGCTCGCGCCCGGTCTGCCCGGCGATCACCGCCGCCGAGGCGATGGCGCGCAGCCGGTTGCCCAGCCCATGCTGCGCATCGACATAAAGCCGGGGGCGGGGATGCGACAGCATCGGGGCGGGCAGGGGGGCCGGGGCAGGCAGCGGCGGGGCAGGTGGCGGGGCTTCCAGGCGCAGCCCGTGGGCCGCGGCGAACCGCGAAAGGAACTCCAGCCGCAGCGCGCCGTCGCCCGCCGCCGCCAGATCGCGCTGCAACCCGGCCAGCAGCCGGGCGGCCCCGGCCCGGTCCTCCGCGGCGATCGCGGCCCGGGCGGCGGCGATGCCCCGCGCATAGTCCGGCACAGGCCCGGTCATGGCGATCTCCGGCGGGCGGGGGGCGGCAGGGGGAGGTGCGGCCCTGCGGCACGCCGCCGGGGGCCGGGCCTCGGGGCCGGGCGGGCGGGCGGCAGGCGGCAACAGGGGGCACGGGGCTGCAGGCGCGGAATGGCATCTTGTTTCCAGTGGATGACCTGACTATCACTTTTGCAGTCCGCATCCCAGACACCCCAAAGACATATCAGGCGAACAGATAGCAAATGAAAAAGGCGTTGATAACCGGGGTCACCGGTCAGGACGGATCGTATCTTGCCGAATTCCTGCTGGAGAAGGGCTACGAGGTTCACGGCATCAAGCGCCGGGCCTCGCTGTTCAACACCCAGCGCGTCGACCACATCTATCAGGACCCGCATGTCGACAATGCCCGCTTCCGCCTTCATTACGGCGATCTGAGCGACAGTTCCAACCTGACGCGCATCCTGCAGGAAGTGCAGCCCGACGAGGTCTACAACCTCGGTGCGCAAAGCCATGTCGCCGTCAGCTTCGAGGCGCCGGAATACACCGCCGATGTCGATGGCATGGGCACGCTGCGCCTGCTGGAGGCGATCCGCCTGCTGGGGCTGGAAAGGAAGACCCGCTTCTACCAGGCCTCGACCTCCGAGCTTTACGGCCTGGTGCGCGAGATTCCGCAGACCGAGACCACGCCGTTCCACCCGCGCAGCCCCTATGCGGTGGCCAAGATGTATGCCTACTGGATCACGGTGAACTACCGCGAGGCCTATGGCATGTATGCCTGCAACGGCATCCTGTTCAACCACGAGAGCCCGCGCCGGGGCGAGACCTTCGTCACGCGCAAGATCACCCGCGGCCTCAGCAACATCGCGATGGGCCTGGAAGACTGCCTCTACATGGGCAACATCGACTCCTTGCGCGACTGGGGCCATGCGAAAGACTATGTGCGGATGCAGTGGATGATGCTGCAGCAGGAGGAGGCCGACGACTTCGTGATCGCCACCGGGGTGCAGTATTCGGTGCGCGAGTTCATCACCTGGACGGCCGCCGAACTGGGCATCACCCTGCGCTTCGAGGGCGAAGGGGTGGCCGAGACCGCCACGGTCGAGAAGGTCTCGGGCAACCTCGCGCCGCTGGTGCGCGAGGGCCAGGTGGTGATGCGCATCGACCCGCGCTATTTCCGCCCCGCCGAGGTCGAAACCCTGCTGGGCAACCCCGCCAAGGCCAAGGCGAAACTGGGCTGGACCCCGGAGATCACCGCGCAGGAGATGTGCGCCGAAATGGTCGCCTCCGACCTGCAGATCGCCCGCCGTCACGCGCTGCTGAAGGCGCACGGGCTTGAAATGCCGGTTTCGCTGGAAATCTGACCCGCAGACCGGGCAGAACGAGGAAAGGGCTTGCTTTGAAAATCTACGTCGCAGGTCACCGGGGCATGGTGGGGGGCGCGATCCTGCGCCGGCTGCAGGCGCGCAGGGATGCGGGCGAGGACATCGGCCTTGTCACCCGCACCCATGCCGAGCTGGACCTGACCGATCAGGTCCAGGTGCGCGACTTCATGCAGGCCGAACGCCCCGACGTGGTGATCCTGGCCGCGGCCAAGGTCGGCGGCATCCATGCCAACAACACCTTTCCGGCCGAATTCATCTATGAAAACCTGATGATGGAATGCAACGTCATCCATCAGGCCTTTGCGGCGGGGGTGCGGCGGCTGCTGTTTCTGGGGTCGTCCTGCATCTATCCGCGCAACGCCCCCCAGCCGATGGCGGAAGACGCGCTCTTGACCGGCACGCTGGAGCCGACCAACGAACCCTATGCCGTGGCCAAGATCGCGGGCATCAAGCTTTGCGAAAGCTACAACCGGCAGCACGGGCGCCAGCACGGGGTCGATTACCGCAGCGTGATGCCCACCAACCTTTACGGGCCGGGCGACAACTTCCACCCCGAGAACAGCCACGTGCTGCCCGCGCTGATCCGCCGTTTCCACGAGGCGGCGGCAGAGGGGCGCGACGAGGTGGTGATCTGGGGCACCGGCACGCCGATGCGCGAGTTCCTCCATGTCGACGACATGGCCGAGGCCAGCCTGTTCGTGATGGACCTGCCGCCCGCGGTCTACGCCGCCAATACCAGCCCGATGCTCAGCCACATCAACGTCGGCACCGGGCAGGACGTGACCATCGCCGAGCTGGCGCGGATCGTGGCGCGGGTGACCGGCTACACCGGCGCCACCCGGTTCGACACCACCAGACCCGACGGCACGCCGCGCAAGCTGATGGACGTGTCGCGGCTGGCCGGCATGGGCTGGCGCGCCCGCATCGGCCTCGAAGACGGCATCGCCGATGCCTATCGCTGGTTTCTGGCACATGCGGCCGAGGCGCGGATGTGACGGCACCCCGCGCCGCACCCCCGGCCCGATGACAACGGAGTTGACCAAGATGCCCACCATCCACCCGATCCTGCTCTGCGGCGGTTCCGGCACGCGGCTGTGGCCGCTGTCGCGCAAAAGCTACCCCAAGCAGTTCTCTGCCCTGATGGGAACCGAGACGCTGTTCCAGGCCAGCGTGCGGCGGCTGGCGGGCCCGGGCTATGCCCCGCCGGTGGTGGTCACAAACTCCGACTTCCGCTTTCTGGTGACCGAACAATTGACAGCGGCCGGCGTCGATCCCGGCGCGGTGCTGATCGAACCTTCGGGGCGCAATACCGCGCCCGCGGTGCTGGCGGCCGCCCTGTGGCTGGCGAAAAGCGACCCCGGGGCGCTGATGCTGGTGGCGCCGTCGGACCATGTGATGCCCGACGTGGCCGCGTTCCGCGCCGCGGTCGAGGCCGGGGTGCCCGCGGCGATGGCAGGGCAGATCGTGACCTTCGGCATCCAGCCGGTGCGGCCCGAAACCGGCTACGGCTATCTGGAACTGGCGGCGGGGCAGGGCGGCGAGGGGCCGCAGCCGCTGGTGCGCTTTGTCGAGAAGCCCGATGCCGCCCGCGCCGCCGAGATGCTGGCGGCGGGCCGGTTCCTGTGGAACGCCGGGATCTTCCTGTTTTCGGTGCAGACCATCCTTGCCGCCTTCGCGGCCACGGCGCCGGCCCTGCTGGGCCCGGTCGGCCGCGCGGTGGACGAGGCGAAGGCCGACCTCGGCTTCCTGCGTCTGGCCCCCGGCCCCTGGGCCGAGGCCGAGGACATCTCGATCGACTATGCCGTGATGGAGCGGGCCGCGAACCTGTCGGTCGTGCCCTTCGCGGGCGGGTGGTCGGATCTGGGCGGCTGGGATGCGGTCTGGCATGAAAGCGGGCCCGATGCGGCGGGCAACGTCTGTTCCGACCATGCCACCGCGATCGACTGCCACGACACGCTGCTGCGCTCGGAATCGCCGCGGCTGGAACTGGTCGGCATCGGGCTGGAAGACATCGTGGCCATCGCCATGCCCGACGCGGTGCTGGTGGCGCGCAAGTCCGACGGGCAGCGGGTCAAGGAGGCGGTGGCCGCGCTGAAGGCGCGCAAGGTGCCGCAGGCCGAAACCTTTCCGGTGGATTACCGGCCCTGGGGCTGGTTCGAAAGCCTGGTGGTCGGCCGGCGCTTCCAGGTGAAGCGCATCGTCGTCCACCCCGGCGCGGCGCTCAGCCTGCAAAGCCACCACCACCGCTCGGAACACTGGATCGTGGTCGAGGGCACGGCAAAGGTGACGGTGGACGGCGAGGCGAAGCTGGTGAGCGAAAACCAGTCGGTCTACATCCCGCTCGGCGCCGTGCACCGGATGGAAAACCCCGGCAAGGTGCCGATGGTGCTGATCGAGGTGCAGACCGGCAGCTATCTGGGCGAGGACGACATCATCCGCTACGAGGACATCTATGCGCGCAGCTGAGAAGGATGTGTGACCGGTGAAGGAGCCCTCAAGCCTGCCGCTCTACTATGAAGGGCAGTCCGTCGCCGACATGGAAGCCGCGCTGCGCCGCACGTATCTGACCGGGTCGGGTTGGCTGGAAAGCGCCACGACCAAGCTGCCGCAGAAGGACGGCAAGCCGCTGCCGTGGTTCACCTACGCCGCCATCCGCTTTCTGGAACAGGAAATCGGCCCCGGCCTGTCGGTGTTCGAATACGGCGGCGGCAACTCGTCGCTGTGGTGGGCAGAGCGCGTGCGCCGCGTGGTGACGGTCGACCATGACACGGCCTTCGTCGAGCGGATCCGGGCGGGCCTTCCCGCCAATGCGTCGCTGCTCGCCTGTGGCGAAAACGCGCCCCCGTCGGGGGTGCAGGCTGCCCGCCTGCTGGCCGCGGCCCCGAAGATCGTCGACCCCGAACGCAGCCCGCAGACCCTGCGCAGCGGCCAGATCAACGCAGGCTTCGAGGGCTATGCCTCGCGGATCCTGGAGTTTCCGCGTGACAGCTTCGACATCGTCGTGGTCGACGGCATGGCGCGGGTGCTCTCCACCTGGGCCGCGCTCGAACATTTCCGGACGGACGGGTTCATCGTCTTCGACAACTCCGACCGGGATTTCTACCGACAGGCCTACGACATGCTGGCCGACCGGGGCTATCGCCGCATCGACTTCTGGGGGGCGGGTAGCCGCGGACGCGCGCGGCGGGGGATCAGCCGGGCGCTGCGTCCTTCCGCTGCCGGCGCTGCCGGGCGAGCCGGGCCAGCCGGGGATGGCGGTGCGGCCGCAGGCGGGTTTCGGCAAGGGGGGCCGGGTCGCGGGCCGGGTCGGGGTCATAGCCGAACAGCTCGAAATCCCCGGCATAGAGACGCTGCATCCGGGCGACGGTGCCGGGATCGGTCAGGTGGCTGCGGTAGCTGTCGCCGGCCCCGGTGCCGTGCTGGCGGCGGGCCACGCTGCCCGCGATCCGGCCCGGAAGCAGGCGCGCCAGCAGGTCGGGCAGCAGCGTGTCCATCCGGTCGAGATCGCCGACGAAATTCGGCGTGACGAAGGGGTGCAGCGTGTTGATGTGCTGCGGGCGCCAGTGCGGATCATGCGCTTCGGGGGGGATGCCCGAGATGAACTCCACGAAGGCGTCAAAGCCGATCGGGCGGTCGGGGTCGAGACCGTGCCTTGTGGCGAATTCGGGCCAGACCCGGTCCCGCGGCGGCAGGACCTTGTTGAGATAGGCCGAGACCAGCCGGGCATGGGGGTTGCGCACGAAGGTGAAGATGAAGGCATCCGCGGCCCAGTCCAGCTTGCGGATGTCGTTGTCGAAGGGCGAGCCTTCAAGGACATGGACATTGCCGATCTTTGCGGGCGGACTGCCTGTGATGGCGGCCCAGAGGCTGGCCTTCACCGTCGAACAGCCGACCTTGGCGTTGTTGAGGTAGATGAACCGGTTCGCGCGGTTCGCCCGCAGGCTTTGATGCAGGATCTTCGGCCGGGGTGCTGGCAAAGGGGGGGCTTGCGGACGGGGTGCTGACGGGTTGGGAGCTGTCTGCATCGGAGGCGCAAGATATCCGGATGGGGGCGCGGCCGGGGGCGGTCACACGCAGTTTGCCGTCTGGCCCGCAGGAAAGCCCGAGAATGGCGCCGGGGTCAAGGGGCCCGCCAGAAGCGACGCGCCTGGCGGGCCTGTCACCGGGGCAGGATCAGACCTCCTGTGCCATGGCGGCCCATTCCGCCTGTGCGCGGTCCAGGGCGGCTTCGGCCTGCTGCGGCGTCGCGGCGTGGTGTATCGCCGCCGTCGCCCGGCGCCGGATGCCGGTCAGGGCGGCGATGATGCCGCGCCAGGCGTCGGCGTTGTGCAGGATCTTGCCGCAGAGCGCGGTTTCGCTTTCACCGAAGACGGCCGCCTCGTCGGCGATCAGCACGGCCTGTTCCGGGGTGGCCCGGCAGGCCAGCACGGCGCGGGCGGCGGCCTCCTTGGCCGTCCAGCTCAGCCGTTCGTCGGCAGGCACCGGGCCGGTGATGGCTTGGGTGGTGGCGTCGATCCAGGCGACAAGGGCGGCAAGCGCCGCGGCCTTCGCGGCGGACAGCCGGGCCTTCGCATGGGCTTCGGCGGTGATCAGTTGCCCGAGGTCGATGTTCATGCGTCATGCTCCGCGATCGGGCCGGGTTCGGCGTCATGGGGGGGAAGGGCCACCGGCCCGTCGCCGGTCAGCAGCAGCGGCGCGGGGAACAGCGTCCCGGGCGGCGCATCGGGCCCGTGCGGCAGGATCAGCGTCAGGTGCAGCACGCCGCCCGTGCGGGTGATGTCGGAGCCGAGCCAGTCGCAGGCCACCGCCGCGCGCGGCAGGGTGGCGCCCTCGGGGATGCCCGCGAGGTCGAACGGCTCGCCGTTGACCGTCAGGGTGTCGCCCGCACGGTGCAGGGTCAGGGTGCCGTCGTGGCGGCAGGGGGACAGGGTGATGTGCATGTCAGGCTTTCCAGCGGCCGATGAAGGTTGCGGTGACGGTGGCGTCGGTCCCGGCGTAGCTTGCCGCCCGCACCAGCGTGACGAACCCGCCGAGCGTGGCGCTTGGGGCCGAGACGCCTTGATACCAGCAGGGGTTGGTGGAAACGGTATGGGCGCTGAGGCATCGCACCGGGGGGGCGTGGAAGGCGGCGGGCAGCGTGCCGAGGTTGACGCCCGCAGAGATGAAGCAGGATCCCGACGCGGTGTTGACCGGCCCGAGCCCGGATATGATCCTGGTCGCGATCATCGTGCCGTCCGCCCATTTCGTGTAGGAGCCATTGGCGTTCGTGCCGCTTTCGATGACCGCCCCGGATGGCACGCCGCCACTGTCGGTCACGGTGCCCACGATGTTGCCCTGGTGGAAAAGCTCGGTCCAGGTCATCGCCCCGGCGTCGGTTCCGCGCCAGCCGACATGCACCCGCTGCGTCGCCCGGCTCGCACCCGCGATGCGCCCGGCCAGCACCAGATGCCCGCCTTCCGCCCCCGCCTCGGCCCCGCCGGCCCGCGCGACGAACGCGCCCCCGAAATACGGCAGGTTGACCGGATAGCCCGCAACTCCGTTTTCCGTGAACCGCCAGAACCCGGCGCGCAGTTCGGCGGTGAAGTCGGTGATCGGGGGGCTGTAGTCCGATCCCAGGCCGAAGGGGCCCCGCCCGCCGACCATGCGCAGCAGGCGCCCGTCGGTCGCGTCGGTCACGCCCGACTGCACGGCGGTTCCAGTCACCGGCAGGTCGATCTGCAACGCGGCCGAGGACAGCAGCGCCCGCAGCACCCCGCCGGCCGACAGGCCGATCTGGTGCGCCCCGGGGGCCCAGAGGCCCGTGCCCGGGCTGGCGGCAAATGCCAGCGACGGCGCGGCGGCGGTCCCGTCCGCCACCAGCGCCCCCAGCGGCAGCGAGACCCTGCCCGTGGCCGCCGCCACCGTCAGCCCGGTGTTCCAGGCCGCGCCGTCGGCGCTGACCTTGATCGCGAAATCGTCGCTGCCCGCCGTGCCCATCTCGGCCCGGCCGGAAAATCCGGTCTGATACAGCAGGCTGGCGGTGTCGCCGGAGGCGGCCTTGTTGACCTTGAGCTGATGCCCCGCCCCGGCGTGGTTCAAGAGCGTGGCCGGGCTGCTGACCGACAGCCGGTTGGTGGCGTCGGGGGTGGCCGCGACCCCCAGCCCGGCCACGCGCAGCGGCTGGTCGGCGGGCACCTCCCAGCCGCTGCCGGCATGGGTGGCGCGGCTGTTCTCGGCCAGCACATGCGCCGACCAGCCCGGCTGCGGCACCAGGAACTCCCAGTGATCGGTCACGAACACCGCGATGTCGCCGTCATGCCCGGCCCAGGCCCCGGTCGCGCCGGGGGCCACGATATGGCGGTCGCCCGGCTGCGGCCCGGCGGGGGGCACGGTCAGATCGCGGGTCTGCACCACGGTCTGGACCAGCACGTCCAGAATCCGCAGCGCCTCGTTATGCGTCACATGTTTCTGGGCCTGCGCAGGCATGATGAACGGCAGGGCCAGAACCGGGGACAGGTCGGACATCGATACCTCCAGGACACGGGTCTGCGCCAAGGGGTAGCCAAGGACGGTAAGCATCCGGTAAGGGCACCGTGCGCTGCCCCCCCGTTACCGCCCCCGCCTTGCCGGAAAATCGGCCTCCTGCTAGGTTCCGGCGCGGCGGCGCACCACCGCCACCCCGCAAGCAAACCGCCGAAGGAAGCCCCATGCCCCCCAAATTCGGAACCAGCGGCCTGCGCGGCCTTGTCACCGAACTGACGGCCGATCTGGTCGCCGCCCATGTCGGGGCCTTCATCCGGTCCTGCCCGACCGGAACCGGGCTGTTCGTCGGGCGCGACCTGCGCCCGTCCTCGCCCGCGATCGCGGCCGGGGTGGTGCAGGCGGCGCGCGCCGCGGGGCTGGCGGTGACCGACTGCGGCGCGGTGCCGACCCCGGCACTGGCGCTGGCCGCGATGGGGGCCGGGGCGGCGGCGGTGATGGTGACCGGCAGCCACATTCCCGCCGACCGCAACGGGCTGAAGTTCTACACCCCCGCGGGCGAGATCACCAAGGCGCACGAGACCGCCATCCTGGAGGCCCTTCAACAGCCTGCCGCCCCCGCCGCGCCCGGCCCCGTCCCGGTGGCTGATGGCGGCGCAGGGGCGGCCTATGTCGCGCGCTATGTCACCGCCTACGGTCCCGACGCGCTGGCGGGGCTGCGCATCGGGGTCTATTCGCATTCCTCGGTGGGCAGCGACCCGCTGCTGGCCGCACTGGCGGCGCTGGGGGCGGCGGTGACCGACCTTGGCCGGTCGGACAGCTTCATCCCGGTCGATACCGAAGCGGTCGATGCCGCCACCCGGGCGCAGTTGCAGGGCTGGGCGGCGGCGGGGGTGTTCGATGCCATCGTTTCCACCGATGGCGACGGCGACCGGCCGCTGCTGACCGATGCCGCGGGGCAGGTGATCCCGGGCGATGTGCTGGGCCAGATCACCGCGGCGGCGCTGGGGGCGGAGGTGGTGGTGACCCCGGTATCCTCGAACACCGGGGCCGAGGCGTCGGGCCGCTTTGCCAGGGTGGTCCGCACCCGCATAGGCTCGCCCTTCGTGATCGCGGGGATGGAGGCGACCGGCGGCCGCGTCGCGGGCTACGAGGCGAACGGCGGCTTCCTGCTGGGCTTTGCCGCCGATGGCCCGGCAGGCCCGCTGCCGCCGCTGATGACGCGCGACGCCCTGCTGCCGCTGATCGCGCCGCTGGTGGCGGCGCGCGCCGCAGGGCTGGCCGCCCTGGTCGCGGCAGAGCCCGCCCGCTTCACCGCCGCCGACCGCCTGCAAGAGGTGCCGACCGACCGCAGCCTGGCGCTGGTGGCCGGGCTGGCCGCAGACCCGCGCGCGCGGGCCGCCTTTCTGGCCGGGCTGGGGGCGGTCGAGGCCGGGGTGGACCGGACCGACGGGCTGCGCCTCATGCTGGAGGGCGGGCGCATCCTGCACCTGCGCCCCTCGGGCAACGCGCCCGAACTGCGGCTTTACACCGAGGCCGAAAGCCCCGCCGCCGCCGGGGCGCTGTTGGCCGCGGGCCTTGCCGCACTGGCCCGCGCGCTGGAGGCGTGACCGGGCGGCCCCTCAATCTCCCAGCAGGTTTGTCGCCGGGTTGTCGCTGATTTCCACATCGGCATAGTATTTCTGCGCCTGGATGGCCGATCGGTGCAGCGACAGCTGCATCGCCGCCGCGAGGGGCGCCCCATCCAGTGCCGCCTGCGTCAGGAAGCCCGAGCGCAGCCCGTGCGGCGTCGCGTAATCCTCGGGCAGGCCCGCCAGCTTCAGCCGGTGGCGCAGGATGGTGCGGATCGCGTCGGGCGACAGCTTGCGGTCCAGCGCGCGGTCGGCGGTGCTGACCGGGCGGAACAGCGGGCCGTCGGTGATGCGGGCCGCCTCGATCCAGCCGATCACCGCCCGCGCCGCCCTGCCCTTCAGCGGCAGGCGCGGCGCGTCGCCCTTGGCGGTGGTCTTGGTTTCCAGCAGCCGCAGCCAGAGCAGGCCCTTTTCGGCATAGTCCTCGGTGCCGACATCCTCGCGGCAAAGGCTGGTGATCTCTGACCGCCGCCGCCCGCCCGAGGCGAAGCCGAGGCTCAGGATCGCCCGGTCGCGCAGGCCGCGCAGGGAATCGTCGCAACTGGCCAGCACCTGTTCCAGCACCTCGCGCGTCACCGGGCGCGGCGATTTCGGCCGCCTTGGCCGGGCGGCCGCCTTGCGGCCCTGGGCACGGGCCTGCTTCAGAAGCGGCGCCTCGAACGGCGAGGCGAGGTTCTTCATGCGGTGAAACGCCCGCCACGAGGCGATCCGCCGGTCCAGCGTCGCACTGGCGGGGCAGGCAAGGCCGAGCCGCAGCCCCCGCGCAATCAACTCCAGCGCCGCATCCTGCGCCGGGCCGGGCGTGTCGGTCAGGTCGATGGTGTGATCGAGCACGAAGCGCAGCGCCACCCGCTCCTCCTCGGGCCAGCCGAGCGGCCTGCCGAACACGGCCGCCTTCCACGCGGCGATGTAGGCCAGGTCGCGCTCCCATGCCCGCAGGGTGTTCGCGGGCGTGCCGCGCCGGTAAAGTGCGCTCAGCGCCGCCTCGTCCTCGGTCGAGAGGGTGGCGGGGGCGGGCAGGGGCAGACGTTGCGCAACCATCAATGATGACCTACATTATGGACAGAAGTGGAGGTGCCGATGCGGATTGCCATAGCCGAGGCCAAGGCCCGGTTTGCCGAGATCATCCGCCGGGCCGAGGCGGGCGAAGAGATCGAGTTGACCCGGTATGGCTGCGCGGTGGCCCGCATTGTGGGTCCGGGGCCGCAGAAGCGCCAGCCCCTGATCGGCTGCATGAAGGGCCGCTTTGCCGCGCCTGCCGACATCCACGCGGGCGATGCCGAGATCGCGGCCCTGTTCGCCGCAAGCGAGATCGCGCCGCGGTGAGGCTGCTGGTCGATACCCATGTGCTGATCTGGGCGGTGCTGGAGGATGCGGCACTGCCGCCGCGGTTCCGCGACGCGCTGTCCGACCCGGCGGCAGAGGTTCACATCAGCGCCGTTTCGGTCTGGGAAGTGGCGATCAAGCGCGCCCTCGGCAAGCTGTCGGTGCCCCACGACCTGTTCGACCAGGCGGCATTGGCCGGGTGCCTGCCGCTGCCCGTCACCTGGGGCCATGCGGCCGCGGTGGAAGCCCTGCCGCCGCATCATGCCGATCCCTTCGACCGGATGCTGATCGCACAGGCCAGGGTCGAGGGCCTGACGCTGCTGAGCGCGGATCGTCACTTCGCGGCCTATGATGTGACCCTTCTCTGACGTTGCGGCGGCGGCCCGAGGCTGACCCGGGCCTCGTCGCATTCTGGCGATTAACCGGGTCAGCGCAACCTGTGGCGAGGACGGGATGCTGTTCGTCGGGGCCGTGGGTGGCCGCCATCCCGGGCCGGAAAGGTCCGAAAACCTCGGCCCGGAAATGCGGATCGGCGGCGAAGGACCCTTCGCCGCCGATCCTGCAGGTGATCCGGCGCTTCAGGCGGCCGGATGGCGCCTGAAGCGCCTGTTGTCAGACGAGCACCAGGCTGTTCTCCAGGCCGACGATGGAGGCCCCGAGCAGCGTGACCGAACCGTAGTCTCCGAAGTTGAAGACGACGTTGTCTCCGGCAACGCTGGCAAACATGTCCACGACTTCGGCAGCCGTCAGGACGCCCTCTGCCCCGCGCCACATCGCCTGGCTGAAGACCAGCATGTCCTCGAAGGCGGCGAAATCGTTGACCCTGTCGTGCCCGAACATGGCGCCGGGAGCGCCCGCGGTGAAGATGAACATGTCCGCGCCGCCGCCGCCGGTCAGCAGGTCATCGCCCAGGGCGCCGGTCAGCCGGTCGTCTCCGCCACCGCCACTGATCGTATCGGCACCCTGACCGCCCCGGAGGTCATCGCTCCCCGCGCCGCCAGAAAGCTGATCGTCCCCCAGATTGCCCTGCAGAAGATCGGCCCCGTTGTCGCCCGTGAGGGTGTCGTTGCCGTCAAGGCCATAGATCGTGTCGTTGCCGTCCATGCCCTGAAGCAGGTTCGCCGCGGCATTTCCGTCCAGCGCATCGGCATGCGTGCTGCCGGTCACGTTCTCGATGCTGATCAGCGTATCGCTGCCCTCGCCGGCGCTGACAAGCTGCGGGCCTGCGGCGGCAAGATTGACCCGGACACCATCGACGGACTCGAGATATGAAACCGTGTCGGTTCCGGTTCCCCCGTCCAGAATGTCGTCGCCGCGGCCACCGGACAGCATGTCGTCACCCGAATTGGCCAGAAGGAAGTCGTTGCCGGCGCCGCCCTCGAGCGTATCGTTGCCCATGCCGCTGAACAGCGCATTGTCACTGGCATTGCCGACGAGCAGGGCATTTCCCGTTCCGCCAAGATAATGCACGTTCTCGAACCCGAAGATTGCATCGGGCTCGCCCTCGCCGGTCTGGGCAAAGCTGTCTGCCAGGTTCACCGTGACGGCATCGGACGTCCCGAAGATCAAGAGCGTGTCGTTCCCAGCCCCGCCAAACAGGGTATCCCCTTCAAGGATCGCCAGACCGGCAGAGACGTTCCCCCGACCGATGTCCAGAAGCGGGTTGCCGATCAGGATGGAGTCGTCGCCGCTGCCGCCAAACAGGATGTCGGTGCCATTGCCGCCGGACAGGAAGTAGTGCCGGCACCGCCGAACACGCTGTCAGATCCTTCACCGCCTTGCAGATTGTCGTTGCCATCTCCGCCGAAAAGCACGTCATTGCCGTTGAAGCCGTCGAGGTAGTCGGCCCCGCCGTTGCCGTACAGGCTGTCATGACGCGCGTAGCCGTGGAGATAGTCGTCCGCGCCGCCGCCGGTGAGGGTGTCGTCCTCGGACGTGCCCGGTACCTGCATTGACAGCAGGGCGCCGACGGCCGGGGCTGTCGTGACGATGTAACCCGCGTCATCCGTAACCGATGCTGGTTCCGGCCGTCTTGGAGGTTTTGACGAACACGAAGTTGTGCCGGAAACTGATGATCGTCATGGGTGAACTCTGTCCGGCACAGGGAAGGGAAGATCTCCGGCTGGCTTTCACCGAAGTGCAGCGATGTCCTGAGATGATCGGACCCCGGCCTGTCCGTGCAGGACCGGTGTTGCGGCCCTGAAGCCGGGTGGTTCGGCAACCGCAGCCGGGGCCGATGCCCGGTCCGGCCGTGGCAGACACCGTTACGCGCGGCCCGTCCCGCTGTCGAAGGAAAGAGGCCGGAATCCGGAAACGTGAACCCGCCCGCGCACACCCTTGCCGGGGTGGCGCGGGCGGGCAGGAGGCCCTGGTTGCGCGACAGGACCGGCCATCCCGGCCGGGCGACGCCCTGCAAAACGTCGGCCAGCCTTGCCCGCAATCGCGAAATGGCGGCCGGCGATGGCGTGAAACACCTGCCCGAGATCGCGTGAAATCGCCCCCCGCATCAGCAGATGATGGCGGCCTGCAAGTTTGGCCCGGCCCTGCGGAAATGCTGACCCGCCGGAACGGGACCGCGACGAAGCGGATGACGGGCTCTGACGGCGAGGCGCCGCCGTCGATGCCTCGTGGACCGGCGGGGCGTCCGGTTCAGGGGTCGGCCGCGGGCCGCGCACACCAAGGGGCGGGATGCCACTTCCCGCCCCCTTGCGGCGCGACCCTCTCCGGTCAGGCCAGAAGAAAGTCGCTGGCATCGATCACGCTTGCCTGCACCCCTGTCAGCAGCACCGTGGTTCCGCCGCCAAGGGTGATGATCGTGTCTGCCCCCCCGTTCGCAGCCGCGATGCCGAAGGTGGAGAAGATGCCGCCCGCCACCCGGAACAGATCGGTCCCGTCGGCGAAATCCGTGACGGTGTTCGCCCCTTCGTTCAGCGTGGCGGAGAACTCGAACACATCCGCGCCCGCGCCGCCGGTCAGCACGTCAGTCCCGGCCCCCGCGATCAGGGTGTCGTTGCCGGCGCCGCCGTTCAGCACGTCGTTGCCCGCGCCGCCGTCCAGCACGTCGTTCCCCGCACCGCCGTTGACCCGGTCATTGCCCGCGCCCGCAAGAAGCGTGTCGTGGCCGCCGCCGCCGTTGATGGTGTCGTTGCCCCGGCCGGTGGTGATGCGGTCAGCCCCGCCGGCGAGGTCGGTATAGCTGAAATGTTCGATGCCGAAGAACGAGATGTCGTTGTTTCCGGCGGCGTTGAAGATGCCGCCATGGCCGCCGTCGGAGTAGCTGGTGAAGCCCTGGGTCTCCATCCCGCCCGCGATCTCGTTCACCACCACCAGCGTGTCCTTGCCGCTGCCGCCGGTCACCGAGTCATTCCCGCCGTGCCAGAGCGTGATCCTGTCGTTGCCGCCGCCCGTGCTGATGGTGTCGCTCAGCGCCGAGGTGCGGTGCCCGGTGACGACATCCCTGGCCGAGCCGGTGACAAGGTTGCCGAAACCCTCGATGTTCTGCACCGATCCGGTGGCGAGGAAGGTCGATACCCCGTTGAGGTCGATCACGACCGAACGCTTCACGTCCCCCATGTTGGCCGACCAAAGGTCGAGCCCTGCGCCGCCATCGACGATGTCGATGCCCGAGCCCGAATTGATCGTGTCATTGCCGCCGCCGCCGTTGATGGTGTCGTTGCCCCGGCCGGTGGTGATGCGGTCAGCCCCGCCGGCGAGGTCGGTATAGCTGAAACGCTCGATGCCGAAGAACGAGATGTCGTTGTTGCCGCTGGCGTTGAAGATGCCGCCATGGCCGCCGTCGGAATAGTTGGTGAAGCCCTGGGTCTCCATCCCGCCCGCGATCTCGTTCACCACCACCAGCGTGTCGCTGCCGCTGCCGCCGGTCACCGAGTCGTTCCCGCCGTGCCAGAGCGTGATCGTGTCGTTGCCGCCCCCGGTATTGATGGTGTCGCTGACCGCGGCGCTGCGGTGCCCGGTGATCCGGTCGTTGCCGAGGCCGGTGAACAGCGACCCGAAGCCTTCGACACTGCGCACCTCGCCCGTGTCGAGGAACCGCGACCTGGCGGCGTTCAGGTTGATGGCAATGTTTTCGGTGGCAACCCCCATGTTGGCCGACCAGATGTCGATGCCTGCGCCGCCATCGACGATGTCGATGCCCGAGCCCGAATTGATCGTGTCATTGCCGCCGCCGCCGTTGATGGTGTCGTTGCCCCGGCCGGTGGTGATGCGGTCAGCCCCGCCGGCGAGGTCGGTATAGCTGAAACGCTCGATGCCGAAGAACGAGATGTCGTTGTTGCCGCTGGCATTGAAGATGCCGCCATGGCCGCCGTCGGAATAGTTGGTGAAGCCCTGGGTCTCCATCCCGCCCGCGATCTCGTTCACCACCACCAGCGTGTCGCTGCCGCTGCCGCCGGTCACCGAGTCGTTCCCGCCGTGCCAGAGCGTGATCGTGTCGTCGCCGCCCCCGGTATTGATGGTGTCGCTGACCGCGGCGCTGCGGTGCCCGGTGATCCGGTCGTTGCCGAGGCCGGTGAACAGGGAGCCGAAGCCTTCGACATTGCGCAGCGATCCGGTGCCGAGGAAGGTCGAGACTGCGGCGTTCAGATCGAGGTCGATGGCGGTGGTGGCTGCGCCGAGGTTGACCGACCAGATGTCGATACCGTCGCCGCCGTCGATGATGTCGGTGCCCGAGCCCGAATTGATCGTGTCATTGCCGCCGCCGGCCGAAATCGTGTCGTTGCCACGACCCGTGGTGATGTTGTCCGCCCCGCCGCCGTTGTCGGTGAAGGCGATGCGCTCAATGCCCGAAAAGGTGATGTCGTTGTTGCCCAGTGCGTTGAAGATGCCGCCGTGGCTGCCGTCGGAATAGTTCGTGAAACCCTGGACCAGCACGCCGCCTTCCAGATTGTTGATGATCGTCAGGCTGTCGTCGCCGGTGCCGCCGGTGACTGTGTCGTTTCCGGGGATCGGCAGCGTGCGCGTAAAGGCGGCCATGATGTGCTCCTGCATTTTTTGAAATGCTGAATCATTGGACCACGGGGGCCAGGCATGCCGTGATCTGGATCAATGGCCCTGGAACCGCATTTTCCGGTCGGCCGGGAGATTGCGCACCCTTGCCGGGCCTGCCCGAACCTCCGGCGGTCGCTCAGCTGCGGGACGTGGCGGCCGTTGCCGAACGCCTGACCGAACCCTTCAACCGGTCAACCGGCAGTCTGAGCATCCCGCCATTGGCAAGTTTCATCCCGTTCATCGCGGCCGGGTCGCGCCCCGCCTGCAGGCAGGAAAGGCAACCCGCCCAGGCGCCATGGCCGAAGATCAGCACCGGCGGCCCGGACAGGCGTGCGGCCCGGGCCAGCACGCGGGCGACGCGGGCGGTGAAGGCTTCGAAGGGTTCACCCAGCGGCAAGAGGTGCGGTGCCTCGTGCCAGAGGCCGGGATGGGCTGCGTCCAGCTCCGACCAGAGCCGCCCCTCGAACCTGCCGAAATCGATCTCGGCCAGGTCCGGCAGGATTTCGGGCGTTGCGAAGCCGTGCAGCGCGGCCGTCTGTCGCGCCCGAAGCAGGGGAGAGGACCAGACGGCCGAAAACTCCAGCCCCGCCAGTGCTTCGGCATTTGCGGCCAGTGCCGCCCGATCGGCGGGGCCGAGCGGGTCATCCAGCGCGATGTCGCGCCGGCCCTGCAACTTTCCTTCCGCATTCCAGGCCGTGCGAAAATGGCGGATGAACCACAGGTCCGCCATCAGGCCAGCAGCGGCGCGTTGCGGCTTTCGACCTTCAGCGCGACAGCGGCCCCGGTTTCATGGGCCACCGCCCCCTCGCCATGCAACCGGTCAACGATGATCTGCCCATCCGCGGTTTCGACCAGATAGCGGATCTGGCTGCCGAGAAATTCGCGATGCCGGATGATGCCGGGAATGACACCGAAGCCGCGGTCATCCGTCAGGCTGATGTTCTGCGGCCGGAGCACGATGCGGGTCGCCCTGTCCAGGGTGGTCGCGACCGGCAGGGCGTTGCCGCTCCCGGTCACGAAGGTTCCGTCGCGCAGGCTGCCCTTCAGGATGTTCGCGGTTCCCAGGAAGCCCGCGACGAACCCGTTCACCGGGCGGTCGTAAAGTTCCTGCGGGGTGCCGATCTGCTGGATCACGCCACCGTCCAGCACGGCCATCCGGTCGGACGTGGTGTTGGCCTCCTCCTGGTCGTGGGTCACGAAAACGGTGGTGAGGCCAAGCTTGCGCTGCAGCGCCAGCAGCTCGCGCCGCATCTGCACCCGGAGCGAGGCGTCGAGGTTGGACAGGGGCTCGTCCAGCAGCAGCACCTGAGGCTCGATCGCCACCGTCCGGGCCAGCGCAACGCGCTGCTGCTGCCCTCCCGACAGTTGCGCCGGCATCCGGTCGGCAAGGTGGAGCAGGCCTACAAGTTCCAGTGCGGCTTCAACCTTCGGCCCGATCTCGCGGCGGGGCATCCGGCGTTCCTCCAGCCCGAAGGCCACGTTGGCGCGCACGGTCATGTGCGGCCAGAGCGCGTAGGACTGGAACACCATCCCGACATTGCGCTTCCACGGCGGCAGGTCGGCAATGTCGCGATCCCCGATCAGGATGCGGCCCTGCGGCCGCGGGCCAAAACCGGCAATCGCCCGCAGCAGGGTGGATTTGCCCGAGCCGGACGGGCCGAGGAAGGCAAAGAACTCCCCCGGCCTGATCTCCATGTCGATGCCTTCCAGCACCTTGGTCTCGCCGAACGACAGGTGCAGGTTCTCGATGCGGATGCCCGCCTTGGATCGTGTCATGTCTGGGTTCTCCTGCCGGATCATGCCTCTGCCCCCGGAGCGGCGGCGCGGCGGCGGCGGTCGCGTTCGATGATGCGCTGCGAGAGGTAGGTGCCGAGCGCCACGATGACCACTGCGAGGATGCCGAGCGCGGCGCCGGCCCCGCGCCCCGATGGCGATTGCATGAAGAGATAGATGCCGTAAGCAAGCGGCGCATCGGCCGAGCGGCCCACCAGCATGATGGTGGCCGACAGCTCTACTGCGGCGGTGGCAAAACTGGTGACGAAGCCGGCCAGGATGCCGCCCGACATCAAGGGCACCACGATGCGGCGGATGGTCGAGGTCCTGGTCGCGCCAAGGCTTTCGGCCGCCTCTTCGAGCGCCAGCGCGATCTGCTGCAAGGCGGCCATGCAGGCCCGCAGCGCATAGGGCAGGCGCCGGATGGCAAGGGCAAGAATGATGATCCCCCACCAGCTGGCCATCGGCCCCATCCCGAAGGGCAGCTGCACGCCGTGGAACAGGCGCAGATAGCCGATGCCCAGCACCACGCCCGGAACCGCCAGCGCGGCCGTAGCCATGTAGTCCAGCCACTTGCGCCCCGGCAGCCCGGTGCGGATCACGATGTAGGCAATGGCCGTCCCGAGGATGACATCGAGCAGAGCGGCCGTTCCGGCATAAAGCAGGGTGTTCGTCACGTATTGCATCGACTGGCTGAAGACCGTGCCGAAATGCTGCAGGGTAAAGCCGTCGGGCAGCGGGCTGAAGGACCAGATCGTGCCGAAGGCCAGAAGCACCAGCCCCAGATGGGGCGAAAGCACCAGCGCAAGAATGAACAGGATCACCGCATAGGCCGTGATCTTCTCGCCCCGGCCGAGGTCGCGCTTCGACAGCCCGCCTCCGCCCTTCTGCGTCGTGGCATAGTCCTTGCCGCGCATGAAGAGGAACGAGGCCCAGAGCGAGAAGACCGAGAACACGACGAGGATGAACGAGATCACATAGCCCATCGGGTCGTTGATGCCGACGCCGGTGATCCGCAGATAGGCCTGCGGCGCCAGCATGGTGTTCACGTTCAGCAGCAGCGGCGTGCCGAGGTCGTCGAAGACCTTGATGAAGACCAGCGCCGCGCCGGCAAGATAGCCCGGCATGGCCAGGGGAAACACGATCCGCCGGAACAGCCGCATCCCCGAAGAGCCGAGGTTCTGCGCCGCCTCCTCCATCGACCGGTCGATGTTGCGCAGCGCGGCCGAGAGGTTGATCAGGATGAAGGGGAAGTAGTGGATCGACTGCACCAGGATGACGCCGTTCAACCCCTCCATGAAGGGGATCTTGATGCCGAAATACTGGTTCAGCAGCAGGTTGACCGTGCCGTTGCGCCCGAACAGCAGGCTCATCGCCACGGCGCCGACGAAGGGCGGCATGATGAGCGGGATGATCCCGAGGCTCTGGATCAGCACGGCCCCGCCGAAGTTGAACCGCGTGGTGATGTAGGCCAGCGGCAGGGCGATCATGGTGGCGAAGACCACCGACATCGCCGAGACGTAGAACGAGTTCACGAAGCTTTCGCGGAACAGGGTCGTGTTGAAGAAATCCTGGAAGTTCTGCAGCGTGAACGCGCCGCTGCGCGCGTCGAGGAAGGCCACATAGATCACCTGCGCCACCGGCAGGATCAGGAATGCCATGAGGAAAAGGGCGATGACGATGCCGGTGACGGCGGTTCCGGAAAGCCGCGGAAACAGCGTGAAACGGCCGGAGCTTCCCGGGGAAGCGATGGGTTGGGTCATGGGAAGCACCTGGGCTCGAGGCAGAAGGCCCCGCTCCGGACCAGCCGGAGCGGGTGCGGGTCACTGCATCGCGGCAGCCTGGTCCGCGAGTTCCTTCGCCCTGGCATAGTTGGCCACGGCAAAGGCGTCCCATGCCTGTTCCACCTCGGCCTGACGCCCGACGACCTGTGTCTCGGGTTCGGCGCGCGAGATCTGGAACACGCCGGTGAAGGACGGATCGAGCGCCTGCTCCTCGGTGACCGGCAGGGCCTCGACCAGCGCGCGGGCCTCGTCGATCAGCGCCCTGGCCTCGGCATTGGCACCATCGGGATGCGCGGCCTCGGCCGCCTGCACCGCCGCCACCGCCGCACGCAGGTCGTCCATCCGGTAGGTGATCATCACGTCGAACAGCGAGTTCACCAGATTGTAGCGCGTGCCGGACTTGTCCACGTCGAAGACGATCGCACCGGGCGCGAATTCTTCCGAGAACGGGTTGGGGAAGCCTTCGGGTGCGTTTGCATAGGCGTCCGGATTGACCGGCAGCCGCATGATCGCCGGGTTCAGCAGCACCTGCTGGCCTTCGGGCGACAGGATGTATTCGACAAAGGCCTTGGCCCCTTCGGCATTCGGGGCATTCTCGATGATCCCCACGTTGGCCGGCACGATGGACGTGACACTGGGATAGACCAGCTCCACCGGGAAGCCCGAGGCTTTCGAGGCCAGGCCGAAGAAGTCGATCACGATGCCGAAGCCGAAGTTGCCCGAGTTCACCCCGTCGGGCACGCCGAAGCTGCGCTCGGTCACGGTGCTCATGTTGCCCGAGATCCATTTCCACTTGGCCCAGCCGGCATCCCAGCCGTCGCCCTGCAGCAGGGTCTCGACGGTCAGGTGCGTGGTGCCGGACCGCGACGGCGAGGACATGCCGACATGGCCGTTGTATTCGGCCCGCATCAGGTCTTCCCACTCGGTGGCCACGGGCAGGTTGTTCGCCTCGATGTAGCGGGTGTTGTACATGATGCCGTAACCCGAGGCCGCGAAGCCGTAGTAGGTGCCGTCCGGATCATTGATCGGATAGGAGCCGATGGTATCCGGTATCCCCTCGGCCGCGATGTCGACCCTGGCAAGCAGCCCCTCGCTCTTCAGCACCTCGAACGCATCCGGGGCCGATGCCCAGAACAGGTCGGTGGTGTTCGAGGCCCGGGTCTCCTGCAGGAAGGACACCGAGGCGTTGGTGTTCCGGCTGACCACCTCGAGCTGGTAATCGGGATGTGCCGCCTCGAACGCGGCCTTGAAGGGGTCGGTCAGATCCTTGGGAAAAGAGGTGACGACGACGACACTCTGCTGTGCAGCCGCCGCCGTGGCGACCAAGGCAAGGGCCGTGGTGAGTAGGATCGTGCGCATTGTTGCCTCCCTGGCAGTTTCGTGTCGTGCGCCGGTTTCCTGGTGTCCTCATGGCGCGCAAAAACTGTGCGCAGGGTCGATAATTTTATCAAGCATTTGTTTTCAAGGCATTTTTTGGGTCATATCTGACACGCCTCCCGGGTCGGACATGACCCATCATGCCAGCCCGTGGTAACGAAGACGCAGATAGAGCCGCTTGCGGGGGATGCCCAGAAGGCCCGCAGCCTCGGTCTTTCGTCCGCCGGTCTGCAACAGGGCAGCTTGCAGCAGGCGATTCTCGAATGCCTCCATGGCGGTGTCGTAGTCTTCCACGGCCAGGGCTGCCCGGCCCGCAGGCGCAAAGGTGGGCTCCAGGCCGATCACCAGCCGCTCGGCCATGTTCCGTGCCTCGCGGACGTTGCCCGGCCAGCCATGATATTCGGCCTGTCGGCGGAGTGTCGCGTCCAGCGCGGGCTTCGGCAGGTTGTGCCGGGCGGCGGCCTCGGCCGCGAAATGCTCGATCAGCAGCACGGCATCGCCCTCGCGCTCGCGCAGGGGAGGGAGCTTCAGGGCGCCCGCATTGAAGCGGTGGAAGAGGTCGGCACGCAGCCGCCCTTCGGCGATCAGCACCGCCGGATCGGCCTTCACGCTGCCGAGGATGCGCAGATCGACCGCCCGCGCCGCGCCGCCCAGCGGGGCGATCTCCCGCGCCTCCAGCACCCGCAGCAGCCGGACCTGAAGGGCGTCGGGCATCGATTCCAGTTCATCGAGGTAAAGCGTGCCGCCCTCGGCCGCCGCGATGCGGCCCGGATACTCGCCCGCCACCCCGAAAAGCGCGCGGTCAACGTCCGCTTCGGTCAGCGCACCGCAGTTCAGCGCGACGAACGGCCCGAGCCGCCGCCCCGACATGTCGTGCAGGCAACGCGCGACCAGTTCCTTCCCGGTGCCGGATTCGCCCGAGATCAGCAGGTCGACCCGCAGCGCGGCCAGGGCCGCCACCCGCCGCCGCAGGTCGGCCATCGGGGCGGAACGCCCAAGCAGCCTGTCGGTCGGCAGCACCGAACTTGCCAGCCGGTTGCGCAGCTCCGCATTTTCCAGTTGCAGCCGGCGCATCTCGACAGCGCGGCGCAGCACGTCGATCAGCAGATCCGGATCGCAGGGCTTCTCGAGAAAGTCATGCGCCCCCGCGCGCATCGCCCGTATCGCCCCCGCAACGTCTCCGTGGCCCGTGATGACGACGAACGGCACGCCCGGCGCGATTGTCTGGACGCGGTCCAGCAGATCCAGCCCGGACATGCCGGGCATCCGCACATCGGAAAGGATCACGCCCGGCCAGTCGGCCGTCAGGGCCGCCAGCGCGGGTGCGGCCGAGGCATGTGCCTCGACCGCGAAGCCTGCGCGATCAAGCGTCTCGGCCGTGGCCTGCGCCAGATCGGCATCGTCTTCCACCAGCATGACCGTCGGTCTTTCAGCCATTCGCCAGCCTCTCCCCGGCTTGCCAGCGCCGCAGACGCAGCCGCACCTCCGCTCCCTGCGCTGCGGGCCTGATCTCCAGATGGCCGCCCATGTCCTGCATCACGTTGAACGCGATGGACAGGCCCAGACCGAGACCTTTCCCCACCTCCTTGGTCGTGTGGAACGGATCGACCAGGTCGGCGGGAGCCTGACCGCGAAGGCCCACCCCGTCATCCGTTATGCGCAGCAGGACATCGGCGTGCTGTTCCAGCGCGATGCGGATGGTGCCCCTGCCGCGCCCCGTTTCGGCAATCGCGTCCAGCGCATTGCCGAAGATGTTCAGCAGAACCTGTTCCAGCAGGATTTCGTCGCCTTCCACCGCCACGGCCGCAAGCTCCCCTGCACGCTCCACCGCAACGCCCCCCTGATGCAGCCGGTGTTCAAGCAGCGCGAGGGCCGCCTCCAGCGGCTCGGCCAGCATTACGCGGACGTGGCGATGATCCGACCGGCGCGCGATGCGGCGCAGGTGGCCGATGGTGGCGGTGATACGCTCCACCGTCGCCTCGATCCGCGAGATGGAATCCGCCGCTTGCGGACAGGCCAGACGCAGGTTGTGCAGACGGTGCCGCATCGTGGCAAGCGGCTGGTTTATCTCATGGCTGATCGCCGCCGACATCTGGCCGAGCGCGGCCATCTTTCCGGCCTGCACCAGTTCCCGCTGCGTGCGTTCCAGACGCTCCACCGCGCGCTGCCGCTCGGCCACTTCGGCGGAGAGGTCGCGGTGTGCGGCCTGAAGCTGCGCCGCCGAGGCCCGGAAGACTTCGACAGCGCGCCCCATGTCGGCAATCTCGTCGCGGCCCTTCACCAGCACCGAGGCCGTCTGGTCGCCCTCTGCAATGCGTGTCAGGTCCGCCGCAAGCTGCTCCAGCCGCCGAAGGATGCGGTTGCGCACATAGGCAAGCAGGATGGCCGCGCACGCCGCGGCCCCGAGGAGCGCCAGCGCCGACAGCCAGATCGCGCCCGCAAGCACGGCACCGGCGGCATCGTCTGCGGCAGCCTGCGCGTCCACCCGTTCACGGCGCCCCAGCGTGCTGAGCTGCGCCTGCATCTCGGACAGGGCTTCCTGCGCCACGGCAAGATGGCCCACCGCCTCTGTCCGCAGGGTGATCTGGTCGCGCATCTGTGCGAAGACACCCTCCGGTTCCTGTGCCAGGGCGATCAGCCGGTCCACACTCTCCATGAACAGGATGATGTCGGTCCGTTCCGGCAGGCCCATGCGCAGCAGCGCTATGGCATCCATCGTGTCGTGGCCCAGTTCCCGCACCTCGTCCAGTGCGTCGAGCCCCTCCGCTCCGCGGGCCTGCAGCAGGAGCGCCGTCAGGGTCGCCGTCTCGGATGCAAGGCGGGCAAGGCGGTCACGGGCCAGCCGGTCGCGCTTCAGCCCGCCTTCGGCGGCGGCCCGCCGCGCCGGATCCGGGTCTTCGACCAGCACGCCCAGGGCCGCGTCCATGTTGAAGGAAAGATCCAGCAACAGCGCGCCAGCCTGATCCTGCACGTCGCCATGGGTCCAGCGCAGTTGCTGGTTGGCCGCCCGCACCCGTTGCTCGAGGATGCCAAGCCTGGCGCCGGTCTGGTTGAAACCGGCCAGTGCCCGCCGAAGAGCGGTCTCGGCACGCGCCAGATCCTCGCCCTCGGGGGCCATGCGGAGCACCGAGGCATTGAGAACGCCGGCAATCCCTGCCGCTGCCGCGTCCACCCGGCGGGACAGGTCTGCGGGGTCGCTGTCAGGGCTGGCAACGATGGTTGCCGAAACAGCGGCAAGATCGCCGGTGAACTCCGCCAGCTCGCCTGCAAGCGCGACCCGGGGAATCCTGTCCTCGGCCAGGAACCTGAAATCCCGCTCCGCGCGCAGCACGACATACATGCCGGCCAGCACCAGCACGGTGGCGATGCACACGATCACCAGCAGCGCCAGCGTCAGCCTGGCCCGGATGGACACCGGCTTCCTCATTCGGCCATGCCGGCTTCCGCCCGGTCCAGCAGATCCGACGAGGCCCGGGACCAGCGGATGAGCGTATCCCGGTCAAGGACCGCGCTGCGGGCCTGATGTTCGCTGACCGGCATGTGCGTCAGGATCGTCCGCAAGGCAGCCCGGTCGGGCGCATCCTGCGGCAGGCCGTGCCAGCGGCGCCACAGGTCGCGGCGGCGCAGGAAGTCGCGGGCGACGAAGCTTTCGAACAACTGGTTCACCGCCTCGTAACGCCGGCTGGCGAGCCCCGGATCGTAACGCGACCAGCTGAACTGCAGCGCGGCACGGACCTCGGGAAGCAAGGTCTCGGCCAGCTCCGCCCTGATCTCGGGAAGCACCGGAATCCGGCGGATATCGGGCCGGAGCAGCAGGCGCTGCCCCTCGGGTGACAGCAGAAAGTCTATGAAGGTCTGCGCGGCATCGGCGCTTTGCCCCCCTTCCAGCACCGCAATCCTTGCCGGAATGATGATGATCGGCCGGCCATAGCGGAAGACCAGTCCGGCATTGCTGCGCTTCAGCGCGAGGAAGTCGATCGTCAGCCCGATGTCGAACCGCCCGTGATCCACGCCCTCCAGCACGCCGAAGCTGCGGGCCGAGATCGTGTTGAGCTGCCCCGCCAGTTCCAGCAGCCAGGCCCAGCCCGCCTCCCAGCCGCGGTCCTGCAGGATCGTTTCGATCAGGCTGTGGGTCGTTCCCGACTGCATGGGATGCGACATGCCGATCCGGCCGGCAAGCTCGGGTGCGAGAAGGTCATTCCAGTCTTGCGGCGGCCTGCCGGGAAACGGCGTGCGCCATGTCCACCCGACGGCCGAATAGGCAAAATCCACGTGGCTGTCCGGCCCCTTGCCGAGCAGGCTCCCGGCCTGTCTCAACACCTCGAAAGCCTCTGGCGCGGAGGCCCAGAACAGATCGAAGCGGCGATCATTGCCCGAGACGAGTTCGGAAACGGCGGCGTTGGTGTTCTTGTTCAGATGGCGGATCGCGATGTCGGGGTGGTGTGCCCCGAACGCCTCCAGCACCGGGGCGATCACCTCGGCCTCGTAGGATGCGTGTTTCGCTTGATGGTGGGCATCGATTTCACGGGATCATGGGCAGTCATTTCGCGTGAAGCTGGGCACTGATTTCGCGGGATCGCGGGCAGGTCTGGTCGGCAAATTGAGGATAGTTGCGCCTTCAGGAATGAAGGGGTGGCTTGATGCCGACAGGACGATTGAACATGCGCCGGATACGAGATGTTTTGCGATTGAAGCTTGGGCAAGGCCTGAGCGAGCGGTCCATTGCCGCTTCCCTCGGTCTGAGCAAGGGGAGCGTCGGAAGCTACACCCAACGGGCGCGTCATGCCGGGCTCACGTGGCCCTTGCCGGAGGGGATCGATGACGACAGCCTTGAACTTCTTTTGTTTCCAGCCCCGCCCACGGTGCCGGACGCGGAGCGGCTTGTGCCCGACTGGGCGGAGATTGACCGCGAGTTGCGCCGCCCTGGGGTGACGCGGATGCTGCTCTGGGAAGAATACCGTGCCGCGCACCCCGGGGGTTTTGCCTATACTTGGTTTTGCACGCATTACGAGGCTTGGAAGGGTCGGGTGCGCCCGACGATGCGCCAGACACATGTGGGCGGCGAGAAGGTGTTCGTTGACTTTGCCGGCGACACCATCGACGTGATCGACCCCACGACCGGCGAAGCGCGGGCCATGAAGCTGTTCGTGGCGGCAATGGGGGCATCGAATCACACCTATGCCGAGGCGGTGGCATCGGAGGGGTTGGAAGATTGGATCCTCGCGCATATCCGGATGTTCGCCTTTCTGGGCGGCGTGCCAAAGGCGGTGGTTCCGGACAATCTGAAGTCCGCCGTGATCAAGGCAGACCGGTTTGATCCGGGGCTGAACCGGACCTATGCCGAGATGGCGGCGCATTATGGCACCGCCGTTCTGCCCGCCCGGCCGCGCAAACCCCGGGACAAGGCGAAGGTGGAAGTGGCTGTCCAAGTGGCACAACGCTGGATTCTGGCGCGGCTGCGGAACCACCGGTTCTTCTCATTGGCCGAGTTGAACGTGGCGATCCGGCGGCTGCTGGACGAGTTGAACATGCGCGTGATGCGCGGCTATGGCGCCAGCCGCGCCGATCTGTTTGCCACTTTGGATCGGCCCAATCTTCAGCCCCTACCGCCCGAACCTTATGTCTTCGCCCGCTGGAAGCGCGCCCGCGTGGCACCCGACTATCACGTTGAGGTCGACAGCTCATGGTATTCCGTGCCCTTCGCGCTGATCAAACAAGAGGTCGATGTTCGCACAAGCGGCCAGACGGTCGAGATATTCCATCGTGGTCAGAGGGTTGCGAGCCACGTGCGCACCCCGGGGCGGCGCAGCCATGTCACCGTGGCCGACCATATGCCATCGGCCCATCGTCGCTTTGCCGAATGGACCCCGGCCAGAATGCTGGCGCAGGCAACCAAGACCGGCCCCGCCGTCGCCGCCTTTTGCGAGATGGTGATGGCTGACCGCCCCCATCCTGAACAGGGGTTCCGCACCTGCCTGGGTGTGCTGGCCTTGGTCAAAACCTATGGGCCGGAGCGCGTTGATGCGGCCTGCCAGCGGGGTGTGACCATCCGGGCCCGCACCGTCACCTCCATTCGTTCGATCCTCAAGACCGGCCTCGATCGCGCCTTCCTGGAAGGCTCCGAAGAGGTCGCCCCCCTCCAGCACGCCAACATTCGTGGCGGCAGCTATTACCATTGAGAAAGGACTAAAATGCTGACCCATCCCACCCACGACCGACTGTTGGCGCTCGGCCTGACCGGCATTGCATCGGCGCTCGAAGAACAACGCAGGTCAACCGCCTTCGACGCCCTCTCGTTCGAAGAGCGTCTCGGCCTGCTGGTTAACCGCGAGGCTGCAGAGCGCGACACCAAGAAACTGGCCTCCCGGCTCAAGTTTGCGGCTCTGCGCCAAGATGCCAGCGTCGAGGATCTGGACCTGCGCAGCCCACGTGGTCTTGACCGCAGTGTCATGGCGCATCTTGCCGATGGCGGCTGGATCGCCCGGCACGAGAACCTGCTGATAACCGGGCCGACCGGTTTGGGCAAAAGCTGGATCGCCTGCGCCCTTGGCCACAAGGCGTGCCGGGATGGGCGGCCCGTCCTCTATCAACGTGCGCCGCGCATGTTCGAGGCCCTTGCTCTGGCCCGTGGCGATGGCCGCCATGAACGCATCCTCAAAACCATCGCCCGCATGGATGTGCTGATCATTGACGATTGGGGCCTCGCCGTCCTCACCGCCCCGGAGCGCCGTGACCTGCTGGAAATCCTCGAAGACCGCCACGGCCGCGCTTCCACCATCGTCACAAGCCAACTCCCCGTTGACCAGTGGCACGAAGCCATCGGCGACCCAACGCTCGCAGATGCCATCCTCGACCGCCTCGTTCACAACGCACACCGCCTCACCCTCTCAGGTGAAAGCCTGCGCAGGCGCTCCGCCGTCACAAAAAAGCTTGACCAAATCGTTCAAGCCTGACTCCATGAAAGCGTCGGCCAGCCTGCCCACGATCCCGTGAAATGACTGCCCAGAATGGCGCGAAACGCGTGCCCACGATCGCGCGAAATCAGCGCCCATTCTCCGCGAAATCCGCACGTAGGACGTCAGGATCAGCAGGTCCCTGGCAGCACAGACCGTTCCGGACAGGACCAGAAACGCCGCAAGTCCCCAGGTTCCCGCCCTCATCAGCCGCCGCCGCCTCCCGCTGCCATGCCGTCACCCCCCTGAAACCTGCCGGTTTGGCCGAAGGCTGATGGCTCCAGGTTACGCCCCCATGGCTTCCGTTGCCAGAGCGGCATCATCGATGCTCCGCGTTCGCATGGAGGACGACCCGAGACCCCGGCCCCCGAAGCATTCGCAACCGCGGGCCCCGCCCGCTCGGGCGGCTTGCCGTCCAGGGGGCACCGGGAAGAGCCGGCTTCTCCCGGGCTCATGTTTTCGGACAGGGACGCGAAGCCGGAAAGTCTCCGGTTTCTGGGCGCGCAGCCTTGGCGCAAGGGCAAGTGCGACCTCAACGCTGAAGTCGGGGTGCATCTGCCGCAGAGCTCATTGCCAAGGCTGGCGCGGTCGGATATCGCACCCCGCACCCGAAAAATGACTGCGGCAAAGAGATGCAGCCGGTCGGCGGGGATGGGCGCCCCCGGCGATGATCCCGGCGGGTATCGTGCCGGTGTCGGCCCGCGCGATCCTCATCGCGGCGCCCGATCTCGGGGCCATGGGCCCGGCAGGTCGCGGGGCATGACCGGACCCGTGCCGGCCGTGCCCCGGGCCGACGGGACACGGCCGCCCGGCCGGGCTTGCGCCGATCACCCGGCCATGGGGGCAAGGACGCTCCCGCGCATTCAGGGCGACCGGGCCGCTTTGCGCAGGCCGCCTTTCCGGGAGAGCGCGATGGCATGGAACGGTCAACAAACGCCATACGACAGATATGCGGGTCTTGCGGCCTCGAAATGCGGCCGGCCGTGCCGGTCACTCGCTTTCGCTGAGCGCCACTTCGAACCCGCCAAGGATCGGGCCCAGCAGATAGTCGGCCATCGTCTGCTCGCCGGTGGCAATCATCACCTGCGCGGGCATCCCCGGCACGGCCTCGACGTGATCCAGCGCCTCGAGCTGGCCCGGCAGGATGCGGACATCGACCTTGAAGTAGGGCCGGCCGCTCTTGGGATCGGTGAAGCTGTCGGCCGAGACATGCGTCACCTCGCCATCCACGGTCGGCGTGGTGCGGAAATTGTAGGCCGAAAGCCGGACCCGCGCGGCGCCGCCCTGAACCACCTGGTTGATGTCCTGCGGCCGGACCTGGACCTCGATCACGTGGCCCGCATCGCGCGGCACGATCTCCATCAGGTCCTGCCCGCCCTCGATCACCCCGCCCACGGTGTTGACCCGCAGCCCGACCACCCGGCCCGATTGCGGCGCGCGGATGGTCAGCCGCTCGGCAATGTCGCTTGCGGCCTGGATGCGCTGGCGCAGGTCGTCGATGGTTTCGTTCACCGCCTGGCGATCCTGCGTGATCTCTTTCAGCCGGTCGCGGCGCACCTGCAACTGCCGGGCCTCGATCTCGGCGATCTGCTGATAGACGGTCTGCATCTGGGTCTGCGTCACCAGAATGTCACCTGTCAGGGCAGCCTCGTCGCGGCGCAGTTCCAGAAACTGGCTCTTGGTGATCAGGCCCTGTTCGAACAGGGTCTTCTTTCCGGCCAGTTCATCCTGCAGCAGCGCCAGCTGGTTTGCCTGCGCCCGCAGCCGGTGCTCGGTGCCCGAAAGCTGCTGGCGCAACTGGCTGATCCGGTCTTCGAGAATCTGCACCAGCCCCTGCGACAGCCGCAGGTTCGCCTGGAACACGTCCAGTTGCGAGCGCAACACGTCGCCCGAGGCCGGATGCGCGGCGATCATCGCCTGAAGTTCCTCTGACGGGACGATCCTGCCGCGCTCGTCGAATTCGGCCTGAAGGCGGGCCCGGGTTGCCAGCGCCGCCATCAGCTGGTTCTGCAGGATGCCCAGCGAGGCCTGGGCGCGGGTATCGTCGAGCTCGATCAGCACGTCGCCCTGCTGCACCACGTCGCCTTCGCGGGCCTCTATGCGCCGCAGGATGCCGCCCTCCAGATGCTGCACCACCAGACGGTCCCCCACCACGCGGAACTGGCCCGAGGCCACGACCGCGCTCTGCATCGCGGCCATCGTCGTCCAGAAGACCATCACCGCCACCAGCCCGAGGCCCAGGATCGTCAGCCAGACCATCGTGCCCCCGACCCGGACGGGGGGCGCAAGCCGGAGCTGCTGCGACGGCATCCTGTCCACCAGCCCCGGCGCCGTCGGCCTGGCGCGTGCCAGCGCATGCGTGGTCATTGTCCAGCCCCTTTCCGAACCGAGGAAAAGCCCGCCCCTGCAGCCCCCTGTCGCCGCAGAAGGGTGACCTTGCCGGGGGTCACCCTCTGCTGGGCGACCGGGTGCAGGGTGGCGTCGAGGATCTCGCGCGCCGGGCCGAAGCGGATCATCCGGCCGCCCTCCATGACCGCGGCGTGACTGACGCGGCGCAGGATGCTCATCCGGTGGGTCACCACGATCACCACGGCGCCGCGGGCGGTGGCGTTGGCCACGGCGCGGGCCAGCGCCTCTTCGCCCTCGGGGTCGAGGTTGGCGTTGGGCTCGTCCAGCACGATCAGCCGCCGGTTGCCGAAGAAGGCCCGCGCCAGCCCGATGCGCTGCCGCTGGCCCGCCGACAGGCGTTCGCCCAGCACCCCGACCGGCGTGTTGTAGCCGTTGGGCAGGGTCAGGATCAGGTCATGCACCTCGGCGCGCCGGGCCGCCTCGACGATGGCCGAGGGTGCCGCTTCGGCATCCATCATGGCGATGTTCTCGGCCACGGTGCCGTTGAACAGCTCGACCCGCTGCGGCAGGAAGCCGACATAGCGGCCGATCTGGTCGG
This sequence comes from Paracoccaceae bacterium Fryx2, assembly GCA_032334235.1. NCBI lineage: Bacteria > Pseudomonadati > Pseudomonadota > Alphaproteobacteria > Rhodobacterales > Paracoccaceae > Paracoccaceae bacterium Fryx2. Next base: position 33,520 of record JAVSGI010000001.1, on the reverse strand, counting down.
CGGGCCAGTCGGGCAGGGCGGCGTCGTCGATCCGGACATGGCCGCGCGACAGGGGCTGCAGGCCGACCAGCGCGCGCGCCAGCGTGGTCTTGCCCGCGCCGCTTGGCCCGATGATGCCCAGCGATGCGCCGGGCTGCAGATCGAAGCTGACCCCGAACACGATCGGGTTCTGGTGGTCGGCCATCAGCACGGTCGCCTCCTCGACCGTCAGGTGCCCCAGCGGTTCGGGCAGTTCCAGCAGGGCCTGCCGGGTTTCCTGCCGCGCCAGCAGCGTGTTCAGCCGCTGGATCGACAGGCGCACCGACATCAGCGCCCGCCAGCCGGAAATCGACTGCTCCACCGGGGCCGCGGCCCGCCCCAGCAGGATCGAGGCGGCCATCATCAGCCCGGGGGTCAGCTCGTCGCGCAGCACCAGCAGCACGCCGACCCCGAGGATCGCGATCTGCAGGCCCATGCGCACCAGCTTGGCCAGCGCCCCGAGAAACGCGACCCGGTCGGTGGCCATCGTGCCGAACACCATCGACCCGAAGGAATGCACCTGCCAGCGATCGACCATGGCAGGCGTCTGCCCCATGGCACGGACGATGTCGGCATTGCGCAGGATCTCTTCCGCGGCGCGGTTGGCCTTCTGGGCGGCGTCGGCGGCCGACCGGTTCGGGCTGCGCCCGAACGCCTCGGTCATCACGCCGATCAGAAACAGCAGCAGCACCCCCCCCAGCGCGATCATGCCGAGCACCGGGTGGAACAGGTAGATCACCGCAACGAACACCAGCGACCAGGGTGCATCGAGCAGGGCGATGAAGAAGGGGCCGCTGGCAAAGGCCCGCACCTCCTGCAGGTCGCGCACCGGCTGGGCGCCCACCGCTTCGCGGGTCGGCACGTCATCGACCAGCCCTTCCAGCACCCGCGCGCCGAGCGCGGTTTCCAGCCGGGTGCCAAGCCGCGCCGCCAGCCGCTGGCGGATCAGGTCGAAGGCGAAAAAGAACAGCAGGGCCAGCACGGCCCCGACGGTCAGGGCAATCAGGGTGGGAATGCTTCCCGATGTCATCACCCGCGAAAACAACTGCAACATGTACAGAGGCGCCGTCAGGATCAGGAGATTGACGAACATGCTTGCGATGAAGATCGAGGCGATCAGGCCGCGCTGGCCATCAAAGACGGTTCTGGTCTTCATCTGCGTGCATCCCCCCGGACAGCGACTGCAACAATCCATCACGACGGCGCCCCGGCTCGAGTCGGTACGAACCGGCCGGGGGACCAATCTTTCCTTCATCGAGCCAGGGCTGGAATGTGCCCGACCCGCGAAGGCCGGGCACATCCGTGCCGTGGAACCGATCAGACGATGACGATGTCAACCGCCTCGTAGAGGTAGTTGCCGTCGCTGAAGTCGTTGATCGCCTCGAGCGAGTTGAAGTTGAACGGATGGTTCCCGTGCACCCCGACCAGGGTGATCGCCGCGCCGCCCACGGTGATCGAGGTGTCGACAGCATTGTCGACCACCGTCGTCGCCGCGTTCAGCGCATTGAAAAGCGCGGTATCATCCGCCCCGTTCGTCAGGTCGTGGATGACGAAGGTCAGCACGTCGGCATCCTGGTCCATGTCGAAGTCGGTCGCCGTGTCGGACCCGTCGGTCGAGGTGAAGGAAACGCCGTCCCAGGTCAGGTGAACCTCGAACACGTCCTTGCCATTGCCGCCGGTCAGAACGTCGTCGCCTTCGCCGCCCCAGAGGAAGTCGTCATCGTCGCCGCCGTTCAGGATGTCGTTGCCGGCCCCGCCGTTCACATCGTCGTCGCCCGCATCGCCGTTCAGCACGTCGTCGCCGTTGCCGCCATACATGTTGTCGTCGCCGTTGCCGCCCGACATCGCGTCGTTGCCGTCATCGCCGCCCATCCAGTCGTTGCCGTCGTCGCCGCTCATCACGTCGTCGCCGGTCCCGCCGGACATCCCGTCATTGCCGTTGCCGCCCGACATCCAGTCGTTGCCGTCAGCGCCGTACATGACATCGTTGCCGTCATTGCCGTACATGGTGTCGTCGCCGGCGTCGCCATGCATGGTGTCGTCCCCGGCATCGCCATACATCAGGTCGTTGCCGTTGCCGCCATACATCAGGTCGTGGCCGTCGCCGCCGGACATGGTGTCGTTGCCTTCGCCACCCCACATGGTGTCGTTCCCGGCGTCGCCGCTCATCGCGTCATCGCCGGTGTCGCCGCGCATCCGGTCGTTGCCGTTGCCGCCATACATGGTGTCGTTGCCTTCACCACCCCACATGTTGTCGTTGCCGTCATCGCCGTTGACCAGATCGTCGCCAAGCTGGCCTTCCAGCCGGTCATTGCCGTTGCCGCCATAGATCTCGTCATTGCCGCCTTCGCCGTAGATCGCGTCGTTGCCGTCGCCGCCCAGCAGCAGGTCGCAGCCGTCGGGGCCATCATCGGCATCCGGCACGCCGCTGTGGTCGATGCAGGTGTCGTTGTCCACCACCGACCGGGCGACAGGGCCGTCCAGGCCGCGGTCGCCGTAGATGGTGTCGGCACCGGCGCCGCCGCGGATCCAGTCGTCGCCCGACCCGCCCCGCAGGTTGTCGCGGCCGGCGTCGCCCATGATCGAGTCGTCTTCCGCGCCGCCATCGACATAGTCGTTGCCGCGTCCGGCGAAGATGCGGTCTTCGCCCGCCTCCCCGAACAGCAGGTCGGCAGCGGCGCCGCCGTCGATGAAGTCGTCGCCGTTGCCGCCGAAGATGGTGTCCGACGACCCCGAGAAGCTGTATTGCGAACCGCCGTTCCAGGTGTCGGACCCGATGTCGAGATCGGTGGCCCTGCCCTGGCGGATGTCGCCGAAGATCTCGTCGTTGCCGTCGCCGCCCACGATGTAGTCGTAGCCAAGACCGCCCGAGATGCTGTCGTCGCCGTCGCCGCCGTCGATGGCGTCATCGCCTTCGTTGCCATAGAGCAGGTCGTTGCCGCCCTCGCCCCAGATGCAGTCGTTGCCGCCCTCGCCGGCCACGATGTCGTCGCCCTCGCCGGCCCAGATCTTGTCATGGCCGTCATCGAGCGAATAGTCGTCGCCGTCATCGCCGAGGATGGTGTCGTTGCCCGCGCCGCCGTAGATGGTGTCGCTGCCCTCGCCCCCGATGATCCCGTCATTGCCGCTGTTGCCTTCGTCGGGCTGGTCGGGCGCATAGTCGCCATAGATCACGTCGTCGCCGGTGCCGCCGTCCAGCCCGTCGGACCCGCCTTCGCCGACGATGAAGTCATTGCCGTCACCCCCGTCGATGCAGTCATTGCCTTCGGGGTTGCTGCCGTGGCCGTCATCGCCGTAAAGGGTGTCGTCGCCCGCGCCGCCGGTGATGGCGTCGCTGCCGCCCATGCCATAGATGGTGTCGCAGCCGTCTTCGCCATTGAGCGCGTTGTTGTCATTGTTGCCGACGATGAAGTCATCGCCCGCATCGCCGTTGTAGTTGTCGGGCGAGCCGCGCAGGCGCAGGTCCACGGCATCATCGCCGACGGTGCCGGTCCCCGTCACCTGGTTGTTGCCGCCGGTTGCCTTGGAAAGATCGACAATACATTCCGGGACGACCACCTCGACCCATTCGTCATAAGAGCCAGACATTCCAATTCCTCCATCTGAAGCGCCGGATGGGGCTTGCCACGCGGCACGCCGTTTCCGATCCTGTTGCATTGGCCGTGCGGGCCACCGCGAGGCGCAATTCGCCTGTTGGATTTTTTCACTTCATCAGGTTCGCCCCGTCGGCAATGCCCCCTTCCGGGGATGGTTTCAGGAAAGATTCCGGGGCCGACAGCCCCATACCCGTCATGGCAACCATCGCGGCACCCCGGATGCCATTCGAGAAAACGGCCCCGACGGCAATTGCGCCCGCAATGATGATCCACAGACGCATGTCGCGGAAAAGGCCGCCCGATGGCCGCGCGGTTGCATTGCCGACCGCCTCCTGAACCAGGCCGCGCAGCATCGGCTCCAGTTCGATCCGCAATGCGCCATCCATGCTGTTGACCGCGCGTTCGATCTGGTCGAGCCGGGCCACCAGTTCCGCGCGGTCCTCGCGGACCCTGGCCGCCTGTGCCTCGCCCAGCCCGGTGTTGAGCGTGGCCATCATCGCGACAAGGCGCTTGTGCAGCTCTCCCAGATCGCGGCGCCGTGCCAGCGCATCCTCGCCCTGGGTCAGCGCCGCGATCAGGGCCCGCAGGTCCTGGGGCTCGGGCCTCGCGGCTGCGGGCCTTGCCCCCTGTGCCGCAGGCTTCGCCTGGCCCGGCCGGAAATCCGCGCTGGTGTTGATCTCGTTCATGGCATCCTCCCGCCTTGTGCCTGCCAGGTCAGCATCTGTGCCATCTCGGCGCGTGACGTGACGTTCAGCTTGCTGAGCACGCGCTTGGCATAGGTGGAAAACGACTGCTCCTTGAGCCCGGCCATCCCCGCGGCCACCCTGTTCGACAGGCCCAGTTGCAGCAGGGCCGCGACCCGGGCCTCGGCATGGGTCAGCCCCATCCGCTTGGCCAGCCGTTCCACCCGGCGGCTGTCGGGCGGCGAGGGCATCATGACCGTCACCAGATCGGTCGGCACCCCGACATGCAGGAAGCGCGAAACCGTCACCGGAACCCGCAGGCCAGGCGTCGCGGTTGCCAGAAACACGAAGGCTTCTGCCGTTGCCGCCCCTGCCTTCGCACAGGCCGCCACCGTTTGCCGCAGCAACCGTGTCTGCCCTTCGTCCACGCCGCGGATGCCGCCCTTGCCGCGCCTGAGCACATGCCCGCTTTCGAGCATGTCGCGGGCCGCTGCGTTGGCGCGCAGCATCTGGCCCTTGTCGTTCATCACCATCACCGCGATGTCGATCTTGTTCGAGATCATCCAGAGCATCGCCTCGTCACCGAAGTCGGGCCCGCTGTCCGGCCCGCTGTCGGACCCGCTGTCGGGCAGGGGCAGATGGCATTCCCGCAGCGCGTCCTCCCGCAGGATGGGCCAGATCGACGAGAAGAAGCCGGTCACCGCCTGATCGTTGGCGTTGTCGCGCAGCAGCACGGCAAGGTCGTCCGTCACCCCGTTGGCGAAGGCCGCGCGGAAGATGCGCCACACGCTGCCCTGCCGATGATGGGCCCCGGTGCCGGCCGCGTCGGGCCGTCGTGCATAGCGGTCCAGCCGAGCCAGGTCGTGGCCGTCGGGCGGGACGGCCGAAAGCGCGATCAGGCGACCGGTCGGGGCCAAGGCGGGGGCGGGCAACACGGCACCGGCCTCGCCCCCGCTCCGAGGGGGCAATGTGCCCAGCACAGGCCCGGCGGCAGCCGTATCAAGGAATGCAAGCGCCGTGTCCGTAAGTTCCGACAGGGTCCGTTGCAGGCAATGGCAATAGAAAACGGCTCCCGTTCCCGAAACGGGTCTGAAAATGGAGTTCATTCTGATTTCCCCCCGGAAAATAGAAAGACAGACCAAATCCGGACTCACGTTATCAAACGGCGGGCTGAAGTCGATTGCGCAAGAGGGTTAAGCCAGATGGTCAGGGGCGGGCGATGTCACGGGGCCGAATCGGCGGGCTCCCGGCCGGAAAGGCCTGTTACAGAAACGACAAGGAAATCAATCCGGGGTTGATTTTCCCGGGCGAGCTTCACCCGGAATCCCAGGATTCGAGAATGGGCCCGGTCGGCGGCCGCTTGATTAAATGCATGAGGTGGAATGACTTCCCGTCCCATGGGCGTCCAGGGGCGTGATCCTGGCAAGCCCGGAAACCTTCCCGTCTTGCATTTTTTCAGGTTTCGCCCATTATTTGCGCTATACGCGAAGTCATCCTTTTTTCGAGTCATACCTTGTGCCGAGCAATCGGCCTTTGTGGTTGTGAATGCCGCTGCTGCATCAAGCGGGTTTCTGGGCTGCCCGGCATTATCATTTGGTATAACGGCGGACGGAATAGATGAGTGTGAAGATTGTTTCCGGTAGCCCGGTTTTCCAGAATGTTCTTTTTTCGGTCTGCATTGCCCGTGGGCTTGCAATCTCTGGCATCTACGATTCGTACAGAAAGCTCACCAGAGTCGAATTGCGGGACATTCTGCTGCTTCATGTCATCGAAGGTCGCGGAGATTTCGCAGATCAGGTTCTTTGCCTGACGCAGGTCTTCCCGGGGATACGGATCATTGTGCTGTGTCCGCAAAGGATCATGCATGAGCTTCTGCCGCGGATTGGCGACATGGTGACGGCATTGATTCCGGAAACGGAATCCGCCGACATGCTGTTCAGCGTGCTGTATCTGGCCCAGCGGGGGTACCGGATGACACCCGCCGATCAGCGGGTCGCCCGCGATCAGACCCGGTGCGAGGCCACGTCACGCCTCGACGGCCAGGCATGTCACGGGGAAACGGCCGCACCCGGACCTGTGCCCGATGACCGGCCGGTGTATCAGCTGTCCAGGCGCGAACTGGCGATCCTCGTGCATCTCTGTTCCGGCAATTCGAACAAGAGCATCGCCAATGCGCTTCAGATCAGCGATGCCACCGTCAAGGTTCACCTGCGGATGGCGTTCCGCAAGATCGGCGTCACCAACCGCACCCAGGCCGCCATGTGGGCGGCGAAGCACCTGTGACGTGGCGCCGTTGTTCGTTTGCCTTCATCGCTGCAATCCCGTGATCGGCGGAGCCGGCGTGCCGCCGCTGCGAAGTCACCTTCGCGTTACCTCAAGCACAGGGTCGACCAGCGCCGCCAGATCGCGCAGGGGGTGTCGGATGACCGCAAAGTCCGCGCCGGGGCGATCATGAGGGTCCGAGGCTTTCTGCGCGCAAGAGGCCAGCCACCTGTCTCAGGCCTTCCAGGTCGCTTGCTGCACCTGACGCAAGGGCGATGTCGTCCAGATCGGCCTCGCGGCGCTCTCCGACCAGCCGGGCGTCCAGTTCGGTGGCCGAGCTTTCAGCTCGGCCTTTTTTTTTGGCGCGGGCCCTTTTTGGTCCTGTTTGCCCGAAATCACGGCAGAACCGCAGGGCATTGCCCATTGGCCGCGCAGCCGCCGGGCTTTGGTTCGGGTCGTGCAGGGCGGCCGCGGGGAATCAAAAACAAGACCGGCGCAGGAAACCCGCGCCGGCCACGTCAGAAAGACAATTCAGAAACTCAGGAGTTGGCGCGTTGAACCCGCGCCAGATATTCTGCGGCGCCATCGCGCGACAGGGTCGATTTCGGGCCACCTTCGCGGGCCCGACGCTCTGCAACCCTCGCGCCGACGAAGGCCATGACCGCAACGAAACCCAACGTACCGAAGTTCAGAAATGCAAGTGCCTGATCCATGGTGTCCTCCTGTTCTGGATACAGTTTCTACGCCACGGGATTTTAATCGGATCACAAGGATTCAGCTTTTTTCGCAGGCTGCTTCAATAGACCAGCACGATGACCGCCAGGAAGTAGATCAGCATCCCGATCCAGCCGAACCCGGCCGCGATCAGCGAGGTCACGAACAGCAGCAGCAGCACGCAGCCGACCAGAACGGCCTGGCGGCGCGGCGGCAGCGCCCTCAGGCGGGCCTCGGCGCTCTTGCCATCGGGCGACCGCCACAGCCGCTCCAGCAGCGCCGCGGCGATGGCCCGCAACCAATCCCAGATGCCCGCCAGCAAGGTCAACTCCCCGCCCTCCGCTTCCGTCCTCACCCGATGTCACAATCGGGTAACACGGGCAAAGGCATCGGGGCAACAGCCGAACGCCGACCAGACTGCCCGACCAGACTGCCCGACCAGACTGCCCGACCAGACTGGGGCCTTTTCCATGCACCCCTTTCGATTGGCTCGGCATCCCCTCCCGCTCGGACATCCGTCGTACACGTGCGACAAATGACGGGAGTTGGGCAGCGAAGGCCGGATGATCGCGGGACGCGTGGTGAAGTGCAGCAGCTTCTCCCCGACCAGGCAATCGAGGGCGGCCTTTTCCCCGTAGCAGGCGCGGTCGTGACCGTGACATCACACTGCTCGCGCCCCTTCTCTTCGTTCCTCACCATGCTGGCCTCCAAAGCCCGCCTCGGGAACAAAACCCTGCATCAGCTTACGCTGACCTTGAACAGGTCCGCTATCTCGGGGATGGGGCGGCGCTCCACGTCCCACATCCGTTTCACCCCGGCTTTCTGGGCCGGCGGCAGGGCAGGGGGCCTTCCCCCCATCCGGCCACGCTTCCAGGCGGCTTCCAGGCCCTCCTTGATCCGTTCAACGATACGCTCGCGTTCGAACTGTGCGATGCTGGTCGTGTCGACATTCTCAGTAAGCGAGCGAAACCCGACGCCACGGCTCTCGAGGTCGGTAACGGTTTGCAGCAGGTGCGTCGGGTGGTGTTTTCGTTTGTTCCTCGCCACCCCCACACAACCCAAGTCTGTTATTGACGACCAGTGCCGACTGCTGAATACTACCCAGTAGCATAGGAGGGTTTCGCTGTGAGCGTCAAAGCGTCGATTTCCCTGACCGAATCTCAAGAGGCTTTTGCCCGCGAACTGGTGGCGCAGGGCCGATATTCCAGTCTCAGTGCCGTGCTCCAACAGGGCCTTGAACTCCTGCGCGAAGAATCGCAGACCACCAGCGCACTGCGCGAACTTCTCGAAAGGCGTCGCGTCGGCCCCTTCATTTCGCTTGATGAGGCCCGGCAGAGCGCCAGGGACATGATCGCACGCAAGCGGGGCGAGCGTGGTCTATGAGGTCGTTCGGGCTGCGGATGTCGACGTTGATCTCGAGCTGATATTCGATTTCCTTGTCGCCGCCGCGGAAGATTTCGGTGAGAGCGCGGAAGGGGCATTTCAGCTTGCCGAACGGCGCATTACAGAGATTGAAGCCACCATTGAGGATCTTGGCAGTGCGCCGCATCAAGGCACGCTACGTCCCCGCCTCGGCGATGGGGTCCGAAATGTCACCAAGGGCCGTGCCATCTACTATTTCGAGGTCGATGATGCCCGGAAGATTCTGCGCCTCCTCGCGGTGTTCTTTGGCGGTCAGGATCATGACGCCCGCATCCTGCTGAGACTGCTCACCCGACCATGACCCCAAGATCTGGTTCCCGATTTGCGCATTTAGACGAGGTGGAGTCGGGTTCGGCTATGGCGGTTACAACATGACCGGCCCCAAAATCCGCGCCGTTGCCTTCGACTGTTATGGAACGCTGCTTCACATCCGTTCTCCCATAAATCCTTGGAAGGCGCTGCTGGCTGCGGCGCGTCAACAGCCGAGGCGCTGATCGCGGCCGTCTATCTTTCCGGGACCAACACCCGGCGCGTCAAGCGGGCGCTGTTCGGGCTGTTCGAGGGCGCCGTCAGCAAGGATGTGGTCAGCCGGGCCTGGCGCAAGGTGAAGGTGGATTGGGATGCCTGGTGCGCCCGCAGCCTGGCCGACGAGGACATCGTGCGTCTGATCCTCGACGGCACCGTGATCCGGACGCGGCTGGACCGGAAGGCCACGAACATCTCGGTTCTGGCCGCGATCGGGGTGCGCCGCGACGGCCAGAAGGTGCTGTTGTCCATCCGGAACATGGGCGGAGAGAGCACCTCCGCCTGGCGCCAGTTCCTCGACGACCTCGACGCGCGCGGGCTGAAGCGGCCCGAGTTCGTCATTGTTGACGGCGCCCCCGGATTGGAAGCCGCTCTGGTGGCGCTGTGGGGCGAGGCTCTGCCGATCCAGCGCTGCACGGTTCACAAGCACCGAAACCTGCTGGCCCATGCACCGAAGCTCCTCCATGACGAGCTGACCGAGGACTACCGGGACATGATCTACGCCGACACAGCGACAGAGATCGAGAAGAAGCGCAAAGCTTTCCCGGACACCAAAGGGCGCCCCCGACTTTGTGCGGATGCTGGCAAGCACTTTGTGCGGATGCCGACAAGGATGTTGGTTTTGTCCCCCAGCCGACGCGTTTCTGAGCAACAAAATCAAGGTTGGCACGCCGCGTGCTTACCGTTGTGGTGTCGGACTACATAGCGGGAGGGCAAGATGGACGAGGATCTTCGCGGCGGGCTGGTGCTGCAGCGGGGGGCGCTGCCCCGGATGGGCGGTGAGCGCATCCGTCTGCTGAAGGCGATCCGGGAACAGGGCTCGATCTCGGGCGCGGCGCGGGTTGTGGGGCTTTCCTACAAGGCCGCTTGGGACGCGGTCGCCGCGATGAACAACCTGTTCGCCACCCCGCTCGTCACCGCAGCACCGGGCGGGAAGGCGGGCGGAGGCGCCACGATCACGCCCGCCGGGGCGCGGGTCATCGCCACCTTTGCCGCTGTGGAGGACGGCCTTGCCCGCGTCGTGAGCGCGCTCGAGGTCGGCCTCGGAGGGTCCGACACTTCCCTCAACCCTCTCTGGAGTCTCTTCATGAAAACCAGCACGCGAAACGTCTATCGCTGCACCGTCACCCGTGTCACCGAGGGCGCGGTCAGCGCCGAGGTGACGATGGCCCTCGCCGACGGGCAGAGCCTGACCGCCATCATCACCGAGCGCAGCGCCGACGACCTGGGCCTTGCAGCTGGCACCGAGGTCTTTGCCCTCATCAAGTCGAGCTTCGTGATCCTTGCCGCAGGCGAGGCTCCGGCAGGCATTTCGGTGCGCAACCGGCTGACGGGCACCGTCGCGGCCCGCACCGACGGGGCGGTGAATTCGGAAATCGTGCTCGACCTCGGCGGCGGCAAGACCATGGCCGCCATCATCACGCTGGAAAGCGCGCGCGATCTGAACCTGCAGCCCGGTGACCGCGCCACCGCTCTCGTCAAGGCCAGCCACGTCATCCTGGCAATGCCGTGACGCCTCCCGGCCCGGCTCCTCGGGCGCCGGGCTTTTCCAAATCTCAAGAAGGAATATCTTCATGACATTCTGCACGACAGCCCTGCGCGCGGCCTTCACTGCGGCGCTGGCCGCACTCGTGTTCGCCGCCCCCGTCCGGGCAGGCGAGACGCTGGCCGCGGTCGCCGCCAACTTCACCGAGCCCGCAACCGAGATCGCCGCGGCCTTCACCGAAGCCACCGGCCATACCGTCACCTTCAGCTTCGGCCCCGCCGGCCAGTTCTACACCCAGATCTCGCAGGGCGCGCCGTTCGAGGTCTTCCTGTCCGCCGATCAGGCCCGCCCGGAAAAGGCCGAGGCGGAGGGCTTCGCCGTCCCCGGCACGCGCTTCACCTATGCCATCGGCACGCTGGTGCTGTGGAGCGCCGACCCGGACCTCATCGACGGCACCGAGGCGGCGCTGCGCAGGCCCGACCTGACCCATGTCGCCATCGCAGACCCGGCCGCCGCCCCCTATGGTGCCGCGGCAGTCGAGACGATGCAGGCGCTGGGGGTCTACGACAGCCTGCAACCGAAGCTGGTCACCGGCAAGAGCATCAGCCAGGCGCATCAGTTCGTGGCCACCGGCAACGCGCCCGTTGGCTTCGTGGCCCTGTCGCAGGTGATCCTGGACGACACGGGCTCGCGCTGGATGGTGCCGGAGGAGCTTCATGCCCCGATCCGGCAGGATGCCGTTCTGCTGAAACGGGGCGAGACCAGCGAGGCCGCGCGCGCCTTCCTCGACTTCCTCCGGATGAACCGCCCCGGGTTTACCGGAGGGTGGTTTGTTCAATGACTACGCGACCATATCGAGTGAGTTCAGGTTTGCATAGAACGCCTCCTCTGCTTCTGCGGGTGGGATGTATCCGATTGGGCCAAGCAGGCGGCGGTTGTTATACCAATCGATCCATTTCAGCGTTTCCCATTCGACCTCGCGCATTGATTTCCAGGGGCCGATCTGGTTGATGACCTCTGTCTTGAACAGGCCGATGACGCATTCAGCCAAGGCGTTGTCATAGGCATCGCCAACTGTTCCAACGGAAAGGTCGATCTCGGCCTTGGCCAGGCGTTCGGTGTATTTGATCGACAGGTATTGTGATCCGCGGTCCGAATGGTGGACCAAGCTCTTGTTATCCGGCGTCTTTCTTTGCCAGATCGCTTGCTCCAGCGCGTCGAGCACAAACTGGGTCTTCATCGATGTCGAGACGCGCCAACCGACAATACGACGTGCAAAGACGTCGATGACGAAGGCCACGTAGACGGTGCCGGACCATGTGGGCACATAGGGGCACCTCTATAAATTGCCCCATCCCCCGCACTTCGGTATGGTGAGACAGTGAACTGGCATTGGGGATGCAACGATGGCGCAGATGGGTTTTTTCGATCTTTCGGACCGTTACGCGAGCCTCGATGCCAAAAGGGATCCGCTGGTCGAAATTGATGCCGTCGTGCCGTGGGAGGAGTTTCGTCCGGCTCTTGAGCGGGTCTGGCGCAAGCCTGTTGCGGATCGCAAGTCCCGCGCGGGGCGCAAGCCGATAGATGCGGTGCTGATGTTCAAGACGCTGGTTCTGAGCGCGCTTTACAACCTGTCGGATGATCAGATCGAATATCAGGTCCGCGACCGGCTTTCCTTTATGCGCTTCCTGGGGTTGGGCCTTGGTGACCGGGTGCCCGACGCCAAGACGGTGTGGCTGTATCGCGATGCGCTGGCGCAGGCCGGCAAGGTGGAGGAGTTGTTCGGGTTGTTTGACGGTCATTTGGCGCGGCGGGGCTGACATTGCGCGCGGCGGTCAGATCCTGGACGCCTCCATCGTGCCGGTGCCGCGCAATCACAACACGCGCGATGAAAACGCAACGATCAAGAAGGGCGAGGTCCCCGAGGATTGGGCTGATAAGCCAGCGAAACGGGTGCAAAAGGATGTGGACGCACGTTGGACGAAAAAGCACGGCAAGAGCCACTACGGCTACAAGAACCATGTGAATGTGGACCGCACGCATAAGCTGGTCCGGCGCTACCACGTCACCGACGCCGCTGTGCATGACAGCCAGGCAGTGGATCATCTGCTGATGCAGGGCAACACCGGGTCTGGCGTGTGGGCGGATGCTGCTTATCGGTCCGAGGAGATGGAGGCCAAACTCCGCGCCTTAAAACTGAAAAGCCACATCCACCGCAAGGGCAATCGGGGCAAGCCGCTGACCGACCAGGCCAAGGGCAGCAACCGCACCAAATCCACCGTGCGGGTCCGGGTTGAGCACATCTTCGGCGCGCAGGCCAACGACATGGGCGGCACCCTGGTGCGCACCATCGGCTTGGTGCGGGCGAAGGCCAAAGTCGGCATGAAGAATCTCGCCTACAACATGCGCCGCCTCGGCCAACTGGGTCGCATCAACCCGCACCCAGCCTGAAAACGGTCGGCCAAGGACGCAGATCGCCCCGCGCATCGCTAAAAACGGCCCTGAACCGAAGGTCCGCGAGGCGAAATGGGCGGCAGATCATAAAAACCAAGGCAACAATCGGTCAGCTGAAGGTCGCTGCCGCGCTTCGGGCAGAACCTGCTATGCCGTTGCCGCGAAAACAGTCAAAAATCGAGGTGCCCATAGGTGAAATCTGAAACCCACAGCTTGTTCGGCCGATCCGCCATGAACAGCCGGTTCACCTTGTCGTCCGGGCAAGGCAGAGACGTGTCAGGATTGGTCGTGATGACCTTCTTGCCACGGACCACGCCCCTGATGCCCAGATGGCGCATCAATCGTTCCACGGTGCAGCGGGCGGCGTCTTCACCCTGCCGTCGCAAAACATGCCAGATCTTCCGCGCGCCATAGAGCTTGCGGTTGGCATCCCAGGCCGCGTCGATCTTGAGGCTCAGGGCGGCATCCGATTTGGCCCGGGCCGAGGCCCGGTCAGGATCACGCATGATCGCCCGCCGGTCATAAAAGGTGGAAGGGGCAAACTGCAGTGCCCTGCAGATCGGCTCGACCCCGAATGCCTCTCGGCTTTCCTCAATGAAAGCAGTCATTTGCGAAACGGGCGGTCGAGCTCCGCCTGGGCAAAATACGCTGAAGCTTTGCGCAGAATCTCGTTCGCTTGCCGCAGTTCCCGGTTCTCGCGCTCAAGCTCTTTGATCCGCGCGATCTCAGCGCTGGTAGGTCCCGGCCGTTCGCCACCATCGCGCTGGACCTGTCGCATCCAGACGCGAAGGCTGTCCGTCGAACAGCCCAATTTACCTGCAATCGCCGTCAGCGCCGCAGCCTCGCTCTGATAATCATCGCGGTGTTCCATCGCCAGCCGCACCGCACGCTCGCGGAACTCAGGTGAATACGGCTTCGAGGTCTTCTTCTTTGAGGTCTGTTCCATAACGGGCAATTCTCCGAGAGTTTTGCCCTCCGGTAAACCCGGGGCGGTTCAGTCGCCATCATCGAGCGCTACGGCTACACGACCGGAGACTGAGCCATGACCGGGGACAGCCCGCTGCTCGATGCGGCCATGATCGAGACGATCCTGCTGACGCTTCAGCTTGCCGCGATCACGACCGTGGTGCTCTTGCTGCTGGGCACGCCGCTGGCCTGGTGGCTATCCCGCAGCGGCGGCCTCTGGAAGGAGGTCGTCGCCACGATCGTCGCCCTGCCCATCGTGCTGCCGCCGACGGTGCTGGGCTTCTACCTGCTGATCGCCATGGGGCCGGCCTCGCCGCTGACAGCGATCCTCGGGCGGCAGTTGTCCTTCACCTTCGAGGGGCTGGTGGTGGGCTCGGTCTTCTATTCGCTGCCCTTCGTGGTGAACCCGATCCGCAACGCCTTCGAGGCGATGGGGCCGCGCCCGATGGAGGTGGCGGCGACCCTGCGGGCCTCGCCGCTCGATGCCTTCTTCACCGTGGCGCTGCCGCTCGCGCTGCCGGGCCTGTCGACCGGTGCGATCCTCGGCTTTGCCCATACGGTGGGCGAGTTCGGCGTCGTGCTGATGATCGGCGGCGGCATCCCCGGCCAGACCAAGGTGCTGTCGGTACAGATCTTCGACTATGTCGAGACGCTGCAATGGAGCAAGGCGCATGTGCTGGCGGCGGGAATGCTGGCGATGTCCTTCCTGGTGATCCTTGCCATGCTGCTGATCGAGCGGCGGCTGAAATGGGGACGGCGATGATCGAGGCGGCCTTCTGCGGGCGGCTGGGGGGCTTTGTCCTGGATGCGCGCTTCACCGTGCCGGGCAGCGGGGTCACCGCGCTGTTCGGCCCGTCGGGCTGCGGCAAGACCAGCGTGCTGCGCGGTGTGGCAGGGCTGATGCGGCTGCCCGGCTCCAGCCTGCGCGTCAATGGTGAAAGCTGGCAGGAAGGACGGCGCTTCGTGCCGCCCCACCGCCGCGCCGCTGGGTATGTCTTTCAGGAAGCGAGCCTGTTCCCGCATCTGTCGGTCGAGGGCAACCTGCGCTTCGGCCTGCGGCGGTCGGGGGCCGGAGAGCAGGGGATCGGGATGGAGGAGGTGATCGACCTGCTGGGCATCGCGCCGCTTCTCGACCGCCCCACCGCCATGCTGTCGGGCGGCGAGCGGCAGCGGATCGCCATCGGCCGGGCGCTGCTGTCGCAGCCGCGGCTTCTGTTGATGGACGAGCCGCTGTCGGCGCTCGACCGGTTCTCCAGGGACGAGATCCTGCCCTATCTGGAACGGCTGCACGCGGCGCTGTCGATCCCGGTGCTTTACGTCAGCCACGACATCGCCGAGGTCGAACGGCTGGCCGACACGCTGGTGCTGATGGAGGCGGGCCGGGTTCGCGCCGCGGGGCCGATCGCCGATCTGCTGGCCAACCCGGACCTGCCGCTGATCCGCATGCCGAACCCGGCGGCGGTGATCGACGGCCGCGTGGTGGCGACCGATCCGGTCTATGGCCTCTCGGAGGTGGAGGTGCCGGGCGGGCGGCTGGTGGTGCCGGGCGACCTCGGGGCACCCGGCACCCGCTGCCGGCTGCGCATTCCGGCCAGCGACGTGAGCCTTGGCCGCGACATGCCCGAGGACACGACGATCCTGAACGCGCTGCCCGCCCGGATCGAAGGGGCGGAGGCGGGCACCGGCCACCAGATGACGGTGCGCCTGTCGCTGGGGGCCGAGGGCGGGGGGGCTGCGGTGCTCGCCGGCATCTCGCGTCTGTCGTGGGACAGGTTGCATCTTCGGCCGGGCGAACTGGTCGTCGCGCGCCTGAAGGCCGTGGCGCTGGCCCATCCTGCCCCACCGCCCGCACAAAGCTGACCCGAAGTCCCGTTACCCGTTGTCCAAGAGGTTCCCGATGCGCCCCATGACCGCCACCCGCAGCCCCGCCGCCTTTGCCGCAGGAGGCGTCATCGGCACCCTCGGCGGCCTGATCGGACTGGGCGGCGCCGAGTTCCGCCTGCCGGTCCTGATCGCGCTTTTCGGCTTTCCGGCGCTGGAGGCGGTGATCCTGAACAAGGCCATGAGCCTGATCGTGGTCGCGACCGCCCTTCCGTTCCGCGCCGGGACCGTCCCCTTCGCGGATCTTGCCGCCCACTGGCCGGTGATCCTGAACCTGCTCGCCGGCAGCCTTGCCGGGGCGTGGCTCGGGGCGGGATGGGCGACGCGGCTGCGCACGGCGACGCTCTACCGTGTGATCGCAGCGCTGATGGTGGTGATCGCGGTGGTCCTTGTGGCAGGGCACGGGGTCACGACTGGCGCGCCGCTTCTCGAAGGCGCGCCGCAGATGGTGGCGGGCGTGCTGGCCGGGCTGGCGATCGGCATCGTCGCCTCGCTGATGGGCGTGGCGGGAGGCGAGCTTCTGATCCCGACGCTGGTGATCCTGTTCGGTGCCGACATCAAGCTGGCCGGCAGCCTGTCGCTGGCGGTCAGCCTGCCGACGATGCTGGTGGGCTTCGCCCGCTACAGCCAGGACCAGAGCTTCGCCACCCTCGGCCGCAACCGCCGCTTCGTGCTGGTCATGGCGGCGGGTTCGGTGCTGGGCACCTTCATTGGCGGGTTGCTTCTCGGCATCGTTCCCGAGGCGGTGCTGCTGCCGGGGCTGGCAGCCATCCTGCTCGTCTCGGCCTGGAAGGTCTGGCGGCACAAGTGAGCATCGGTGCCGCCCTGCCGGAGTTGGAAGACCCGCACCGCCCCCCCAAGCCATTGCCCAGGAAAATCAAGGTAATCAAGGAGTGTCCCCATGTTCCTCATCGACGACCAGGCACTGCTCGCGCTGATCCGCGAGGACGTCCCGTTCGGCGACCTCACCACGCGCTCTCTCGGCTTCGACCGGTCGCGCGGGCACCTCGTGATGGCGGCGCGCGACCCGATGACCCTTTGCGCGGTCGAGGAGGCGGGGCGGATCTTCGAGCTTCTGGGCTGCGCGGTCGATCTCGCCGCCGCCTCTGGCGAGGCGCGCGCGCGTGGCGACATGATCCTCGGGGCAGCAGGGCCCGCCGAGGCGCTCTTTGCCGGCTGGAAGGTGGCGCAGGTGCTGGTGGAATGGGCCGCGGGTCTCGCCACCGCGACGCGCGAGCTTGTCGATGCGGCGGTCGCTGTCAGGCTTGGGGTGGTCGTGGCCTGCACGCGCAAGGCCGTGCCAGGCACGCGGACGCTGGCGCTCAAGGCGGTGACGGCGGGCGGTGCCACGATCCATCGCGCGGGCCTGTCGGACACGGTGCTTGTCTTCCCCGAGCACCGCGCCTTCGCGCCCGGCTGCCTGAAGGGCCAGCTCATGCGGCTGCGCAGCGCTTGCCCCGAAAGGCACATCGTCGTCGAGGTCACCTGTCACGAGGATGCGCTGCGGGCAGCGGAATGGGGCGCGGACGTGGTGCAGCTCGAGAAGTTCGTGCCCGATGCGGTGGCGCACGTGGTTGCCGACCTGTCGGGCTCGCCAGCTCGTGTCGCAGCCGCCGGAGGCATCACGACTGCCAATGCGGCCGAATATGCGGCGACCGGTGCGCATGTGCTCGTCACCTCGTCGCCCTACCACGCCCGGCCGCGCGACGTCACGGTGGTGCTAGAGCCCGCCTGAGCGGATAGGGGCAAGTAGCTGGTCGCTGGCCTGCAGCGATTCAAGGCCGTCGCTGCACGATGGTATCCATCGTAAGCGACGTCTCCGGGCCATTGATGTTTTTCTTGCGGTCGCTCGCCCGGTCGCGCTGGCGACTGGCGTTTGCCGATTGTCAGAAGTCTTGTGAGCTCACTGGGGACTCCCGGATGAGGTCATTTTCCCGGAAGTGAGGCGATCTCAGGTTTGGCCGCCGGGATGTAGGCCCAGGGCGTCAGCGCGTCGATGTCCTTGTCGAGATGGCCATTGGCGAGCCGGGAGAAGAGGTCGACGAGATAGGCGTAGGGCTCGACCCGGTTCATCTTGCATGTGCCGATCAGGCTGGCGAAGCGCGCCCAGCACCTTCCGCCCTCGTCGTGGCCGGCGAAGAGTGCGTTGCGGCGGTTCAGCACGCGGGTCTTCTCAACACCATGACCGCGATAGCCACGGTCGACGACGGCGAGGTCGGGGCGCTGGTTCGGACATGCGCCTGCATCACCGCACCCGAGCAGCACCGGCAGGCGTGGCGCGGGCGCTGCGTCACCAACAAGGTCGCTTTTGCCCGAGATGTGCTTGAACTGCTCCTCGGCCCAGGCTTTGAAAGACTCGACCTTCGGGCGGCTGTGCTCCTGGCGGACGGCGCGGCGGTGAAGCGCCGCAAAAGATCGAGGAGCCGGTCGGCCGCGCCAAACGCCAGTGTTGCGCAGCGGCTGAGTCCAAAGCCGTTGGCTGGGGTTGTAAAGCAGCTGGGAGGTTGCATAACGAGCCATTCGAGCTATACTGGCTTTATCAGCTTTGCGATCCTGGGGAAAATGCCGATGAGGACCATGACCGCCGTCGAGGCGAAGAACTCCTTCGGGAGGCTTCTGGAGGCCAGCCTTCGGGAGCCGGTCACGGTGACGAAGAACAATCGCGAGATTGCGGCGATGTTCTCGATGGAGGACGTTCGCGCCCTGGCCGACAGCTTCCTGGCAGATCCCCTGAAGGCGGAGGTCGCGTCCGGCAAGCTCAAACTCATCGAGGCGGTGATGGCCCAGATCGACCTGAACAGGCGGCTTGAGCAGAGCCGCAAGGCGATTGCCGACGGGGAG
This sequence comes from Paracoccaceae bacterium Fryx2, assembly GCA_032334235.1. Taxonomy (NCBI): domain Bacteria; kingdom Pseudomonadati; phylum Pseudomonadota; class Alphaproteobacteria; order Rhodobacterales; family Paracoccaceae; species Paracoccaceae bacterium Fryx2. The sequence goes on along the minus strand of JAVSGI010000001.1, from coordinate 14,672 downwards.
GGGATCGTTGCGGACGCCATCTACTTTGCCGCGCTCCGCCGGCGCGCCCTGAGCCGCATTTCCTGAGACCTGCATCTTGCAACCGGCAACCGTCATCTTCGGCCCGGCGGTCGATTTTGCCCTCGGTCGGCTCATTGACCATGTTGATCTCGAAGATATTCCTGCCCTCATCGACTTTCTCGAACGCATCCAGGGCCGTCTGGTCAAGACGCTCGGCACCTTCCCGGAGGCCGGTCCGGGCTTTCACGGGACCGTGCGCATGTTCCCCCTGGAGGGGTACGTCTTCCTTTACGAGGTCCACCCGGAGGCCAGCGAGGTTCATGTCCTCGACATGATCGCACCCGGCCGCAACTGGCGCTAGGGTGACTGGCTGACAAATTCCGTGAAGATCAGGGAGAAGCGACGACACGCGATAATGGCAAGTCAGGAGTTAAGACAATCAAAACATTGTTTTTATTATTATTTTTTGACTCTATGATACGATTTTGCCCCGTCCGGCATTCGACCCCATAGGCAGTTAGGGCGAGCGATTTCACGCGTGCACCTTGAATATGTAAGGCAAATGTGGCACTTGTAATGCATAAACGCCGTTAGACTTGGAGCGCGCCATGCAAGAATCCACCGTCACCATCAAAGGCCAGACAACCCTGCCAAGGGATGTCCGGCAGGCTTTGGGCCTGAACCCAGGCGACCGGGTGCGGTACATGATCCTTGACGGTGGCGAAGTGCGGATCGTGCGCAGTCGGCCCGTGATGGCATTGGCCGGTCTGTTGGAAGGCCGGTCGCAGCACAAGGCGACCCTTGAGGAGATCGAAGAGGCGATTGCCGAAGGTGCTGCGGAATCGGGCATGCCGACATGATGACAGGCCTCGACACCAATGTGATTGTCCGCTTCCTGATGAAGGACGACGCAGAGCAGGCGGCGCTGGCAAACACGGTTCTTGCCAAACTCACGGCGGCTGAACCCGGGTTCGTCTGCCGCGAGGTTCTGGTCGAGCTGGTCTGGGTCCTGCAGAAAATCTATCGCTTGCCGCGCACTGACATTGCCGACGCGATCGAGGGCCTGCTTGGCGCACGCGAACTGGTGGTTGAAGCGGCGGATCACGTCGCTGTGGCTGTGGACCGGTTGCGCAAAGGCGGTGCCGGCTTTGCAGATCAGATGATCGCGCTGGCAGGGCAGGGGGCCGGGTGCGACAAGACGGTCACCTTTGACCGCCAGGCGGCGGGCCTTCCCGGTATGTCGCTGTTGGGCGTTGTATCCGACCATTGATCTGAGGACTTTCCCGCATGCTTCTCGGGCCAGGTTGCGACCTTTTTGGGGCTCACCCCACCACCCCTGATAATGGCAAGTCAGGAGTTAAGACAATCAAAACATTGTTTTTATTATTATTTTTTGACTCTATGATACGATTTTGCCCCGTCCGGCATTCGACCCCATAGGCAGTTAGGGCGAGCGATTTCACGCGTGCACCTTGAATATGTAAGGCAAATGTGGCACTTGTAATGCATAAACGCCGTTAGACTTGGAGCGCGCCATGCAAGAATCCACCGTCACCATCAAAGGCCAGACAACCCTGCCAAGGGATGTCCGGCAGGCTTTGGGCCTGAACCCAGGCGACCGGGTGCGGTACATGATCCTTGACGGTGGCGAAGTGCGGATCGTGCGCAGTCGGCCCGTGATGGCATTGGCCGGTCTGTTGGAAGGCCGGTCGCAGCACAAGGCGACCCTTGAGGAGATCGAAGAGGCGATTGCCGAAGGTGCTGCGGAATCGGGCATGCCGACATGATGACAGGCCTCGACACCAATGTGATTGTCCGCTTCCTGATGAAGGACGACGCAGAGCAGGCGGCGCTGGCAAACACGGTTCTTGCCAAACTCACGGCGGCTGAACCCGGGTTCGTCTGCCGCGAGGTTCTGGTCGAGCTGGTCTGGGTCCTGCAGAAAATCTATCGCTTGCCGCGCACTGACATTGCCGACGCGATCGAGGGCCTGCTTGGCGCACGCGAACTGGTGGTTGAAGCGGCGGATCACGTCGCTGTGGCTGTGGACCGGTTGCGCAAAGGCGGTGCCGGCTTTGCAGATCAGATGATCGCGCTGGCAGGGCAGGGGGCCGGGTGCGACAAGACGGTCACCTTTGACCGCCAGGCGGCGGGCCTTCCCGGTATGTCGCTGTTGGGCGTTGTATCCGACCATTGATCTGAGGACTTTCCCGCATGCTTCTCGGGCCAGGTTGCGACCTTTTTGGGGCTCACCCCACCACCCCTGATAATGGCATCTTATCGCGGGTGGCGGGGGCGCAGGGCGGAACGGGCGGTGCTGATCATTTTGGACGGTAAATGGTCAACATGGCCGAAGAGCATTGCGAGTTAAGATTTTCGGCGAACCGCAGGAAGTTGAGATCGCCGCGACCCGCTCGGCCCTCGGCTGCCCAGACTCCGGGTGCAATCCAACCACCTGCATGCCATTTGTAAAGCGGCCGCCCATCGCCCTCCCTCGTTGGCTGATCGGCGGCCTTAACGAGGCCGAGATCGGCGAGTACTGTCGCCGCCCCAGCGTCTACACACCCCCCGGTTGCCCTCGGCATCCCACCCGTCCTTCCAAATCGGCTGAGCCAAGAGAGCATCTTTCACCTGACGCGCTTCCGCCAGGGCGCCATCCAGCACAGCCTCTGCGCCGTGATCTTCCGTGCCCTCGGCCAGCCATGGTGTCCGCTGCGGTCTAAACCACCATTGGCGGATTTCCGCCGCAACGTAGATCGCTTAACCATCCATTAATGCCGAACGTGAGGGATATCGGAGCGTTCAGCAGCAGTGCTCTTCAAGATGGTCGAGCAGCGCCTGCCCCGCCGTATCCTCGATCTCCTCGAAAAAAGAGCGGAGCGCATTCACCTGACTGCCGATGAAGTGCAGATCGTCCTGACCCATCCGCGCCCGTTCCGCCAGCTTCGCGGTGAGGTAGCCGACCCAGGGGGTATCGCTTCGCTGCATCGCGTCGCTCAATAGACGCATCATTCGTTCGGCGTTCGTATCGCAGTTGATGCCTATGAAGGTCTTGTAGCGATCAGGGACAAGCTGCTGCATGTGGCGGGCCCACCTTTTGGCTGTGGAGGTTCTCTGGTGATATGCTACGGTCAGAGAACAAAATCTGTCAGCTTGCTGACACTTCCGAGAGAGCCGTCAAACGCTCGGGATCCCGGAGAACCAGCGACCGCCGGTCCGGACGTGCCACCACTCCCTCACGGATGAGCCGGTTGATCTGCGTTGACAGCGTTTGTCGAGAGGTTCCAAGCGTCTCGGCCAAAGCGCCGGTGTGCCCGATCGGTATGGTGTCCGTCCCCAGCGCCTCCCGCTGTCTCAGCAGATGGCTTGCAAGCCGCGAGCCTACCGGGCGAAATGCCAGGTCCTCTATCAGGGTGCGTGTTTCGCTTGATGGTGGGCATCGATTTCACGGGATCATGGGCAGTCATTTCGCGTGAAGCTGGGCACTGATTTCGCGGGATCGCGGGCAGGTCTGGTCGGCAAATTGAGGATAGTTGCGCCTTCAGGAATGAAGGGGTGGCTTGATGCCGACAGGACGATTGAACATGCGCCGGATACGAGATGTTTTGCGATTGAAGCTTGGGCAAGGCCTGAGCGAGCGGTCCATTGCCGCTTCCCTCGGTCTGAGCAAGGGGAGCGTCGGAAGCTACACCCAACGGGCGCGTCATGCCGGGCTCACGTGGCCCTTGCCGGAGGGGATCGATGACGACAGCCTTGAACTTCTTTTGTTTCCAGCCCCGCCCACGGTGCCGGACGCGGAGCGGCTTGTGCCCGACTGGGCGGAGATTGACCGCGAGTTGCGCCGCCCTGGGGTGACGCGGATGCTGCTCTGGGAAGAATACCGTGCCGCGCACCCCGGGGGTTTTGCCTATACTTGGTTTTGCACGCATTACGAGGCTTGGAAGGGTCGGGTGCGCCCGACGATGCGCCAGACACATGTGGGCGGCGAGAAGGTGTTCGTTGACTTTGCCGGCGACACCATCGACGTGATCGACCCCACGACCGGCGAAGCGCGGGCCATGAAGCTGTTCGTGGCGGCAATGGGGGCATCGAATCACACCTATGCCGAGGCGGTGGCATCGGAGGGGTTGGAAGATTGGATCCTCGCGCATATCCGGATGTTCGCCTTTCTGGGCGGCGTGCCAAAGGCGGTGGTTCCGGACAATCTGAAGTCCGCCGTGATCAAGGCAGACCGGTTTGATCCGGGGCTGAACCGGACCTATGCCGAGATGGCGGCGCATTATGGCACCGCCGTTCTGCCCGCCCGGCCGCGCAAACCCCGGGACAAGGCGAAGGTGGAAGTGGCTGTCCAAGTGGCACAACGCTGGATTCTGGCGCGGCTGCGGAACCACCGGTTCTTCTCATTGGCCGAGTTGAACGTGGCGATCCGGCGGCTGCTGGACGAGTTGAACATGCGCGTGATGCGCGGCTATGGCGCCAGCCGCGCCGATCTGTTTGCCACTTTGGATCGGCCCAATCTTCAGCCCCTACCGCCCGAACCTTATGTCTTCGCCCGCTGGAAGCGCGCCCGCGTGGCACCCGACTATCACGTTGAGGTCGACAGCTCATGGTATTCCGTGCCCTTCGCGCTGATCAAACAAGAGGTCGATGTTCGCACAAGCGGCCAGACGGTCGAGATATTCCATCGTGGTCAGAGGGTTGCGAGCCACGTGCGCACCCCGGGGCGGCGCAGCCATGTCACCGTGGCCGACCATATGCCATCGGCCCATCGTCGCTTTGCCGAATGGACCCCGGCCAGAATGCTGGCGCAGGCAACCAAGACCGGCCCCGCCGTCGCCGCCTTTTGCGAGATGGTGATGGCTGACCGCCCCCATCCTGAACAGGGGTTCCGCACCTGCCTGGGTGTGCTGGCCTTGGTCAAAACCTATGGGCCGGAGCGCGTTGATGCGGCCTGCCAGCGGGGTGTGACCATCCGGGCCCGCACCGTCACCTCCATTCGTTCGATCCTCAAGACCGGCCTCGATCGCGCCTTCCTGGAAGGCTCCGAAGAGGTCGCCCCCCTCCAGCACGCCAACATTCGTGGCGGCAGCTATTACCATTGAGAAAGGACTAAAATGCTGACCCATCCCACCCACGACCGACTGTTGGCGCTCGGCCTGACCGGCATTGCATCGGCGCTCGAAGAACAACGCAGGTCAACCGCCTTCGACGCCCTCTCGTTCGAAGAGCGTCTCGGCCTGCTGGTCGACCGCGAGGCTGCAGAGCGCGACACCAAGAAACTGGCCTCCCGGCTCAAGTTTGCGGCTCTGCGCCAAGATGCCAGCGTCGAGGATCTGGACCTGCGCAGCCCACGTGGTCTTGACCGCAGTGTCATGGCGCATCTTGCCGATGGCGGCTGGATCGCCCGGCACGAGAACCTGCTGATAACCGGGCCGACCGGTTTGGGCAAAAGCTGGATCGCCTGCGCCCTTGGCCACAAGGCGTGCCGGGATGGGCGGCCCGTCCTCTATCAACGTGCGCCGCGCATGTTCGAGGCCCTTGCTCTGGCCCGTGGCGATGGCCGCCATGAACGCATCCTCAAAACCATCGCCCGCATGGATGTGCTGATCATTGACGATTGGGGCCTCGCCGTCCTCACCGCCCCGGAGCGCCGTGACCTGCTGGAAATCCTCGAAGACCGCCACGGCCGCGCTTCCACCATCGTCACAAGCCAACTCCCCGTTGACCAGTGGCACGAAGCCATCGGCGACCCAACGCTCGCAGATGCCATCCTCGACCGCCTCGTTCACAACGCACACCGCCTCACCCTCTCAGGTGAAAGCCTGCGCAGGCGCTCCGCCGTCACAAAAAAGCTTGACCAAATCGTTCAAGCCTGACTCCATGAAAGCGTCGGCCAGCCTGCCCACGATCCCGTGAAATGACTGCCCAGAATGGCGCGAAACGCGTGCCCACGATCGCGCGAAATCAGCGCCCATTCTCCGCGAAATCCGCAATCAGGGTCAGCGCGCCGCTCAGTATCTGACCGACATCCCGGAATGCGGCCGCGCCCAGAGCGGGCTCTTGCGCTATCAGGTGCATCATCTGTGAAAGCGGCCAACTGCGCATCTCGCACCGTTCCAAGGCGCTCACCCAGGCTCGGGTATGCGTGGAAAACACCCCACCGGCGCGCAGACGACACAGGGTCAGCTCTCTGGTGCCGCTGTTGAGGTAGACGCGCGCGGTGCCCGCCTCGAGCAGCATCAGGACATCCCGACCCGACCCTGGAACGAAGATCGTAGCACCGGCCATGTAGCGCTGGAGATGTCCGGGCCCCAGCCGGTTGATCCAGTCTGCATGCGCAACGTCGTTTGGCCCCGACCGGGGTCTGTGCGGATGAGGTGTTTGATCCGAGTGCATGATGCCCATACTAGCCCCCGTCGTCGCCGCATGGACGCGCGTCGGATTGACGCGGCAGACATTCGGCGACAGCGTCAGCGGTCAAGACTCATCGACACCTGCATCAGCGCCGCTCTGGACAGGGATGGATGGCTTCAAGCGCGGGCGAGCCATTCAATGGACGGCGATCCAACGTCCCGAGAGCCGGTGAACCTCGATGGGCGTCTCATAGACCTCCTGCAGAAATCCGGCCTCCATGACCTCCTCCGGGGGGCGCCGTGACGTACGATCCGTCCGTCCTTCATCGCGACACTCCGGTCGCAGCAGGCCGCGGCCATGTTGATGTCATGCAGCACCACGACAACCGTCTTGCCAAGTTCGCGGGCCGCCCTGCCGATGAGGGTCATGATGCCGACCGCGTGGCGGATATCGAGGTTATTCAGCGGCTCGTCGAGCAGGATGTAATCGGTGTATTTTATCGACAGGTATTGCGACCCGCGGTCCGAGTGGTGAACCAAGCTATTGTTATCCTGTGTCTTTCTTTGCCAAAGCGCCTGGTCCAGCGCGTCGAGCACAAACTGCGTCTTCATGGATGTCGAAGCACGCCATCCCACGACCCGCCGCGCGAACACGTCGATGATCGCGCTGTGGTTCAGGTGCAGGTCGGCAGTGCAGAAATGGGCCATGTCATCCCAGCTTATTCACCGAACCCGCGCCGTTGGTCGGATCGGGTGGGTTTCTGGGGTGGTTTGGGCTGCTGTCGCGGGTTCGAGACGGTGTCACGAGACGTCTGCGGGGTCATCGCGACGACGAACTGGGGTTTTCGTCGCGCTCCCTTGTCGCTCGGGCACCGTGTGTGGGTGAAGAGCCCTTCGATGGCATTGAATTCTCCCGGAAAAGTTCCGGCAACCTTTCGCTTTGCCGATTGGTGGCGGGCTGGTCCGGCATTCACCTACGCTTGTCCTTCCGTGTGCATCCTGTCACGCAACGCCTTCGCCAGATCGCGGGAGGTGTGAAATACGGCGAGTATCGTGACCGCTTCCGGGCCAACCTCGTAGACGATCAGGTAGGGGAAATCCGGGATGCTGAGTTCCCGCGTTTCGGGATGGCGTCCGGGACGGCCCAAGGCCGGAAACTCGGGCAGTTTCTCGGCCGCAGCCACGATTCCCCAATACACCCTCTGAGCAGCGCCGGGATCATCCAGAGCGATGTAATCCACGATCCCTTCAAGATCGCGGGCCGCAGGTTCCGCAATGACCAGCGACTTCAACGTGACCAGCCGTGCTTCGCTGCTATCCCGGCAAAGACCTCGCCCGCAGGCGCGACCTTTCCATCACGGGCTGCGGTGATGCCGTCCCTGATCCGTTCCATCTGCCATGTGTTGGCTTCAAGATATTGCTCAATCGCCTGATTGACGATGTAGTTGCGGGAACGGTCCATCGCGCCCGCCAAGGCGTCGATCTCGGCCACCTTGGCCGTGCGGATGGTGATTGGTTCGGATGCTGCGCGCTGCGGCATGGTGTGCTCCATTGTAATCACCTGTAATCATAGCATCGTTTGGTGCTCAACCCAAGCCGTGAACCGCGCCGGGACAGCCCGCCTTCCCTGGCTGTCATCTCAAGACCCGGATGGCCAACGTGGCGCCGGGCGATCAGCTCGAAGAGCACGCCTGTCTTGGCCTGATCCTTGTGGGCGTAGGTGATGTCGTTGTCCGGGACTTTGCGGAACCTGCAGTCACCACGGCATTGGGAAGGTGGATGATCGCCATCCCCGCTTCTCGATCTTCCGGATACGGTCGCGGTCGCGCAAGCTGAGCAGATATCCTGCCAGGTACTTCAGTTCGTCATCGTTCGTGTCGCCGAAAAACGGCGCAGGATAGATCGCGTTGCCGAAGTTGGCCCTGCATTTCTCGGGCGAGTCATCCACCACCAGCATGTCGTCGATCGACCACCCGAACCTCGTCAACTTCCGGAGCCGCTTTTGATGATGGAAGTCAGGAAGCGGCCGCCCGAACCCGTCGTGATCGCCGGGGTGTGTCCGGCGCATGGTTGTTCTGGAGGCCCCCCACACCATGATCAGGCCCGCAGGGTTCGGGAAGATTTCCCGAACCATCGCCTGCACGTAGTCATCTCCTGCCGAGGACCAGACACCGACGGCGAAGTGGGCATCGCAGAACTGCAGAAACTGGTCCAGACAGGGGCGCCGATACACGCAGTAGCCGTACAGACTGAAATCGGGCTCTCTGGAAAGAGGGACCTCGGTTGCGTGCACAAGGGTTTCATCCAGATCCAGGACAAGCAGCTTCATCCTGGTGCCTGCCCTTTCGACCACTGAGGTTTGCGTCCTGCGGGAGTCAGACATCGAACCCCTCACGAGCCACTTCCCGGATCTGGTCCAGATCGGCGAAGAGCCTTCCGAGGATCATTGTGCCGTCGAGGGGCGTCCCGATGAGAACGTCGAGACCGTTGGTGCCGTGGATGGCGTCGTCGCCGGACGCCTTGGCGATGTCGACGCGCAGGCATCGGCCCCGATAGCGGACATGGACCGATCGGCCATCATGGGTCGCGCCGTGGAATTGGGCCGGACAGGACCCGCCGCCGTCCAGCTCCCTGAGGTCAAGGTTCAGGGACGGCGGCACCTCCGGGGTGTGAAACGTGATCATGGAATTCTCCCTCTGCGGATTATCTGCGGGGCCGAGGGCCGGGGTCCGTCCCCGACGCATCCTCTTCTGCGGTGCCGGTGGCGCTGCCGGGCTCCACGTCGGACCAATGCCTGTTGACGGGCAGCGTTCTGGCCCGGCGCAGGATGTCTGCGGCCTGCACGGGTCGGAAATTCCACACATCGACCCCGACGTTGACGGCATTCCGGCTGCCCAGCCAGTTGTTGTGGACATGGCCGAACACCTGAACAGCCCCGCGCCGCGCGTGGTCCCGGGTGATCATCGGGTAGTGGCACAGCAGAAACCGCCGGTCCCCGTCCGTCACCGACACGATGTCGTGCACCGATGCCCAGCCCAGGGTACGGACCCAAGGCTTGTCGTGATTGCCGACGATCAGGTGTTTCCGGCCGGGGAGGCGCTGGAAGCAGCGCTCGAGGTACGCGCGGTGCATCCCGCCGCCAAACCCGAAATCCCCGACGATCCAGAGGTCATCGTCCCACCCGACCTGTGACTCGAAGTTTTGCAGGATGGTCTGATCCATAACCTTCGCATCGGCGAACGGGCGGTTGCAGAAACGGATGATCGCGCTGTGGTTCAGGTGCAGGTCGGCAGTGTAGAAATGGGCCATGTCATGACTCCCGGGATAAAGGTGGACGGTCCGGGCGGCAGGTCAGAGCCGTCCTGTCGGTGACCGGCCTGCCGTCAGGGCCGTCACCTTCTGGCCCGCTGTGATCATCGGCGGCCCCGGCACGGCATCGGGATCTGTCGCCCCCTCAACCGCCCGGCATTTCGCCTGTCCGGGATCAGCCACGGAGCCCCTCCCTGGCGACGCGCTTGCGCATGCGGGCCAGCCAGGGTTTGACGTCGTCAGCCCGCACGGGCTTCAGCGCCGGATTCAGCGGCTTGCCGCGCAGAGCCTCGTACTCCGCCACATCGATCAGTCGGCCGAGTCTGTACCACCGGCTGTATGTCCGCGCGTGACCTGCCTGCGGGTCGAGGCCGAACAACATCGAGGTCGCGACCCAGCGGCCCTCGCCCGACAGCAGCGGATGGTTTGAAACCGCGCCCGAGAGGCACAGCGCCGAGGCTGGATCGCGAACCACAAACCACGGATCCAGAACCGGTGCCGCTTGCTGTAGCGCGTCAACCAGCATGTCCGTGACCGTCAACCACGTTGGCCGGTTTTAGGCCGCTGGGTTGGCGTATCTGGAATTGTTTTTCGCTCAGCCTTCTCCTTTGTCCTTGTTGTCGGCGATGGTTGTCGTTGGCGGTCTGCTCAGCGCCTCTTTGTTGGAGGCGGCCGCGCGCTGGCGGAAGCTTTCGGCATTCATCTCCAGGATCGCTGCGTGATGAACCAGCCGGTCGATGGCCGCGACGGTCATCGCCTTGTCCGGGAAGATCTGGTCCCAGCCGCTGAAGGGCTGGTTGGCGGCGATGGCGATGCTGCGGTATTCGTAGCGCCGGGCGATCAGTTCGAAGAGCACGCCGGTTTCGGCCTGATCCTTGTGGGCGTAGGTGATGTCGTCGAGGATGATCAGGTCGAACTTGTCGAGCTTGGCGAGCGCGGCTTCGAGCACCAGATCGCGGCGGGCGGCCTGAAGTCGCTGCACCAGATCGCTGGTGCGGGTATAGAACACGCGGTGTCCCCGCTCGATCAGGGCATGGCCTATCGCGCAGAGAATGTGCGTCTTGCCCGTGCCGGAATTGCCGATGGCGATCAGATTGCCGCCACCCTCCAGCCAGTCGCCGGCCGCCAAGGCCTCGATCCGGGCGCGCGGCAGGGTTGGCAGCGCCTTGAAGTCGAAGGTCGCCAGCGTCTTGCCAGCCGGTAGCTGTGCCTCGTTCATGTGGCGCTGAATGCGGCGCATGTCGCGCTCGGCCAGTTCGTATTCCGCGAGGACGGCCAGAAAGCGGGCAGCGGGCCAGCCTTCGGCATCGGCGCGGGTGGCAATCTCGGTCCAGAGTTTGTGGAAGCTGGGCAGGCGCAGCGCGGTCAGCATGCCTGGCAGCGTGTGGATGTCGATCTCGCGGGAGGTCATGCGCAGGCTCCCAGAAGGGCATCGAAGCTGTCGAGCGAGGGATGGGCGACGGCAACATCTCTCGGCAGCGCCGTTTGCCGCGGGTTCAGGCAGGATGCCAGAGGTCCGGGATCGGGCACCCGGCCCGCGTCCAATTCTGCTGCCAGCAGATGTGCCAGTTCCGCCTCGCAGGCCCGGTCGTGGGCGATGAACAGCAGGTCGACCATGCGGCGGCAGGCGTCGCGGCGGGGCAGATCGCGCTGCAGCACCTTCCAGGCCTCAGCGTATTCGGTTCGCGGGAACAGGCTGTCGCGGTAGATCGAACTCCACAGGGCTTGCGGTTTGCGCCGCAGCGCATGGATGACGTGATGGTAGTTGATGACATGCACGCGATGGCCATCGCCGCGACCTCGCGCCCTTGTATGGCTGACGACCAGGGTGCTGCCGAGAAAGGCCTCAAGGCGATCGTCGTAAAGGTGGACCCGCAAGCGCTGCCCGATCAGCTGCGACGGGGCGCTGTAGAAGATGCTCTTGACCAGAAAGCCGCTGGTGCGGGTGACCGGAACCACGGTCTCTGTAAAGTCGGTGGTGCGCCGGCGCGGCAGGGGCTTCAGATGCGCCCGTTCCACCTGCGTGGCCGCCGCCCGCTGCCGGTTGCGCCGTGCCACCAGAATGTCGATGAAGCGGCGGTAGTCCTCAATGCTGGCGAAGTCGCGGCTGCCGCGCAGGATCAGCGCCTGTTCGATGGCTTTCTTGAGGTGCCGGTTCTGGGATTCCACCGCGCCGTTCTCATGAGCCTCGCCGCGGTTGTTGCGACTGGCCTCCATGCCGTAATGGCCGACGAAGGCATTGTAGCGCGTGGTGATATCCTGGCGCTGGTCAGCCGTCAGGTTGCGGAAAGCGGCCGAGAGGCTGTCGGTGCGATGCTCCTGTGGTGCCCCGCCGAGCGACCAGAGCGCCTGCTGCAGGTTCTCGGCCAAGGCCGTGAAGCTCTCCCCGCCCAGGACCACCCCGACATGCTCCCACCGGCTGTAGACCATGACGAAGTGGTAAAGCAGATGCGGGAATAGCTGGCCCGCGATCGTCACCTCCAGCTCCTCGGCATGAGTGAAGTCAGACTGGGCCATGCGGCCCGGCTCCGGCGTCTGGCGGAAGATGATGTCGCGCTCGGGTCCGTTCAGCGCCCGCCACTGCCGCACCCGCCGTTCCAGGGTGCGCCGGATGCGGTCATCGGGGAAGGCCAGCGGGTGCAGGCCCTGAAGGTGGCGCAGCAGGGTGACGGCCTGCAAGGCGCTGTCCCTCTCCAGCAAGGGAAGGATGTCGCCCTCCCAATAACCCTCGAGGGGATCGGCCACCGTGCGCCCGTGAACGATCTTGCGGTTCGAGGGCAGCGTCGGATTGGCATCGAACCGTCGGGCCGTGCGCTCACTGAACCCGGCGCGGGCGGCCGACGTGCGCTGACTGTGATATCGGAGGTCGGACATGTATAATCTCAATTGCTGGTCGTTGATGGGTTTGTAGGCCAACCCGGATCCTCCGTTTGACGGCAGAGGAACCCGGCTTACCAACCCGCAGCGACCAGCACCTTCCCCGAAATCAATCAAGCCGGTGGGGCTGCCCTCCAGACGGGCATGCCCGTCTTCCGTTCAGCCCCACCGGCCAAGGTGGTTGCCGGCACCGGCCAAGATGGTTGTCGCGCAACATGATCAGACGGTCCTCGAGCCAACGGCGATGATTGTGATGGAGCTTCAGCACCACCTCCGGAGTGAGGGACACCCGGCGGCGGCTGGCCTGAAACTCCTGCAAGAGGGTTGCCTGCTGCGGGTCTGGCATCGAAATTCGGGAATAGTCGTTCATCCGGCGTCCCGCCTCCCGCATCGCGGTTGCGGGGTCACCCAGCAGGTCAAAATCGGTCCAGAGCGTGACGCACAGGAACCGCGTCGCGCCATGGATCAGCTCGGTTTTCTGGAGGAAATGCATGCCTTCCGCAGCGGCGTGGCGGCGCAGATCGCCATCGCCGTCGATCCCGAAGCCGTAGTAATCATGATTGCCCGGCAGGACGTAAATCCGTGAGGGGTCGATCCACCGGGACAGCCGGCGCAGCGCCGGCCGCCAGCTGACGCATGGGGAATTGGCCAGATCGCCCGTGACGATCAGGGCATCGAGCCTGGTCCAGGGCAACCCCGACAGACCACCGGACTCGATCGGATCCAGGCCCGCCCGGTCATGGTTGTCGTAGTGGAGGTCACCGACCAGGGCCACCAGGCCGCTGTCGTACGGGATGGTATGAACAGACATCAGCGCCGCCCTCTGTCGAAACCAAGCTCGCGCTCGGCGCAATCGGGACAGAGCGTGAGCCAGGCCCCGAACGGGTGCTCGCGATACACGCCGGGGCTCTTGCAGTACTCACAGGAATAGCGCGACAGTCGCTCCGCCCAATCCACAATGGTCCGCACCTGCGATGTGGCGGGTTCGGCCCAAAGCCGAAGACCGCCAAAATTCCGGCTGATGTGGTGGACCCTGAGACCCGCGTCATCCCTGCGACGCAAGGCGTCGAGCTGATTGCAGGCGTCGCTGGCTATCGTCGACCAGCTGCTGCCGCAGGTGAGGTCGGTCGTCCAATTCGGCACGAAGAGGTCAGGGAAGCGGGCGGCAACATGATGCAACGTGTTCATGCCAGCCTCTCCGCTGGAACAGCGCTGTTCCGCTTGCGGTCATGGACCATGCCCTCCGGCGGCCGGATCAGATAGCCGATGAGCGAGTCCACACATTCGCCACAGAGCGCCTCGCCATTGCCTGACGTCCAGTAGCCGTCCGCGATGAAGGTTCCGATCAGGAATCCGCTGCACGTGCGCACGCAATGACGGTCGATCCAGCTGCCGCCGAAGTCGGTGCTCCGATCCACCGGCGCGCGGCACATGTCGCAGCACCTCTGCGCAGTCTGTTGCCGATCCGGTGCAGGATCGGGCGGAGGCACCGACGGGAAGTCCGGCTGGACGGAACCTGCCGGGACCCGAAGCGGGCGGTCGCCCCGGTCCGCAGGGGTGAACCGCCCCGGGTTTACCGGAGGGCAAAACTCTCGGAGAATTGCCCGTTATGGAACAGACCTCAAAGAAGAAGACCTCGAAGCCGTATTCACCTGAGTTCCGCGAGCGTGCGGTGCGGCTGGCGATGGAACACCGCGATGATTATCAGAGCGAGGCTGCGGCGCTGACGGCGATTGCAGGTAAATTGGGCTGTTCGACGGACAGCCTTCGCGTCTGGATGCGACAGGTCCAGCGCGATGGTGGCGAACGGCCGGGACCTACCAGCGCTGAGATCGCGCGGATCAAAGAGCTTGAGCGCGAGAACCGGGAACTGCGGCAAGCGAACGAGATTCTGCGCAAAGCTTCAGCGTATTTTGCCCAGGCGGAGCTCGACCGCCCGTTTCGCAAATGACTGCTTTCATTGAGGAAAGCCGAGAGGCATTCGGGGTCGAGCCGATCTGCAGGGCACTGCAGTTTGCCCCTTCCACCTTTTATGACCGGCGGGCGATCATGCGTGATCCTGACCGGGCCTCGGCCCGGGCCAAATCGGATGCCGCCCTGAGCCTCAAGATCGACGCGGCCTGGGATGCCAAC